>CANCAO010000001.1 GCA_947374105.1 Comamonadaceae bacterium
GCTCTCACGGGACTGCCAAACGAAACGCAGTTCACCGAATTTCTAGTGACGGCCATCGACAGCGGCAAGCGATGCAACCAGCCATTTGCTGTGTTGCAAACCAATATCGAACGGCTGAGCGAGATCAATGATGTCCTGGGTTTCAGCCACGGCGATCAAATGCTACGGGAGTTTGGCGCACGATTGAGTGCCGTCGTCCCTGAATTCGCCAAGGTTGCGCGTCTGCGCGGTGATGAATTTGCCATTCTTTTGCCCGACAGCAGTATCAATGCCGCCATGATGCTGGTGCAGCGCCTGGAAGACGCCTTATCGCACCCGTTCCAGATTGCCGACATTCCGCTCGAGATATCGGCAAGAGTCGGTGTTGTCCTGTTTCCTGAGCACGGTTCAACACCGCACGACCTGTTTCGAAACATGGATATCGCCTTGCATCTGGCGAAGAAAAAAGATGTGAGGCATGTCATTTTTGATTCGGTCAAGAACCAGGCCGAATCGGGCCGCTTGATGATGGCCGTGGAACTGCGGCGTGCGATTGAAAACGGTGATTTGTTGCTTTATCTGCAACCGAAAGTGGAGTTCGCCACTGGCCGAGTCTGTGGTGCTGAAGGGCTGGTCCGCTGGAAGCATGCCAAGCGGGGGCTCATACCCCCTAGCGAGTTCATTGGTCTTGCCGAACAAACTGGGCTTATCAAAGCGCTCACGCAATGGGTGATTACTATGGGTTTGCGACTGAACCATGCCTGGGCGCGCCAAGGCTGCGCACTGCCCATTGCCATTAACCTCTCTGCAAGTAACCTGCGCGAAGAAAACCTGGTGGAGAATATTCGCCAATTGCAAACCACCTGGGGTGTTGCCGCGGGCTTGCTCGAATTGGAAATCACCGAGAGCATGGTAATGGACGACGCCGAATCTTCACTGCAAGTGCTTCGCAGTCTGAGTGATCAAGGTATTCCGCTCTACATCGACGACTTCGGCACCGGTTATTCTTCGCTCAGCTATCTACAGAAGTTGCCGGTGGATTACATCAAAATCGATCAATCTTTCGTGCGCGATATGACGATCAGCAAGGATTCATCGCTGATCGTACGATCCACCATCGACTTGGCTCATGACCTCGGACACAAGGTGGTGGCCGAGGGTATTGAAACCCAGGAGCAGTGGAATCAACTTGCCGCATTGGGTTGCGATATTGCCCAAGGCTACTTTATCGCCAAGCCGATGCCGGCTGAGGAATTCCCGAACTGGGTTGAGCAATTTCATGCACCTCTTACAACGCCGCTAGATCAAGCTTGAGAAATGCAGTTGATGAATAGGATGCGTATTTGTCTGTTTGATTTCTGTGCATCAGCTGCCAGGCTGCAACAGCACCACCAACGCGCCCGCGCCGCCTTGTGCGGGCTTGGCCTGCACATAGACCAACACCTCGTTTTTTTGCACCAACCAACTCAGCACGCGGGCTTTGAGCACGGGTGCTTTGCCGGGCGAACCCAGACCCTTGCCGTGCACCACACGCACGCAGCGCAGGCCTTTTTTTTGCGCTTCCCGAATGAAGCGGCCCAGGGCGTCGCGCGCCTCTTCAATGCGCAAACCGTGCAGGTCAACTTCAGCTTGAATGCTCCAGTGACCTAAGCGCAGCTTGCGGGCTACATCGGGGCCAATGCCGGGGCGGGTGTAGCTGAGGTCGGCGTCGGTGGACAGCAGCGTGGTGGCGTCGAACTCGTCGCTCAGGGATTCGCGCAGCACGGCCTCTTCGTCACGTTGTCTTTGAATCGGATTGGGTTGGGTTTGCTCTTTTTTCAGGAGCGACTTGCGCTTGTCTGCTATGGGCTGCACGATGCCAGCGGCCTTGGTGAAGAGGTCTTTATCACTGGTCAATTGGCGTTTCTTAACAGCCTGTTCAGCGGCCAACGCAGCGTGTGCTTTGGCTTGGGCTTCGATGGCGCGCTTGACGACTTTGAGGTCGCCCAAGGCGTTGATCTTGACCTTCACCTTGACGGGGCTAGATTGCGTCACATCAGTCCCCGCTCGGCCATAGACAGGGCTTGGCCTGCGCCCACAATGACATGGTCCAGCACGCGCACGTCAATCAGGCCCAGCGCTGCTTTGAGGGTCTGCGTCAGCGCCTCGTCCGCGCGTGAGGGCTCGACCGAGCCGCTCGGGTGGTTGTGCGCCAGCACCACGGCGGCGGCGTGGTGGTGCAGAGCACGCAACACCACCTCACGCGGGTACACGCTGGTTTGCGTGAGCGTGCCGCGAAACAGCTCCTCCAGCGCCAGCAGCCGGTGCTGGGCGTCCAGGAACAGTACGGCAAATACCTCATGGGGTTTGGCACTCAAATGCAGTTGCAGGTAGTGCTTGACGGCCTCGGGGCTGTCAAAGGCGGCGCGCTCGGTCAACTGCTGGGCCATGGCGCGGCGCGCAAGCTCCAGCACGGCCACGATCTCGGCGCGTTTGGCTGGCCCCAGGCCTTTGACGCGTTTGAGGTCGTCCGCCGTGGCGTGCAGCAGGCCCGCAATGCCGTCAAAGCCCGCGTCACCCGACTCGTTGATTTTGAGGTGCAGCAGCTCATCCGCCATCTGCAACACGCCCTTGCCTTTGATGCCGGTGCGCAGCAACAGGGCCAGCAGCTCGGCGTCACTCAGGGCGGCGGGGCCACGGGCCAGTAGCTTTTCACGCGGACGGGCGTCGGGGGGCAGGTCTTTGAGGGGCATAAACGGGGATCGGACAAGGTTTCTACAATGTAGGCCAGTTTATCGAGAGTTTTATGGCATCCATCCTCCCACGCGTCCAAGCGGACTCCTTTCTCACCCTGCACTACCGGCTGGCCGGGCCTGCGGGCGACATCATCAACACCTTTGAGGGCAAGCCCGCTACGTTGACGCTGGGCCACAGCGAATTGGCACCTGCGGTGGAGCAGTGTTTGGTGGGCCTGGAGGAGGGCGACCGCCAAACCTTCACCCTGCCCGCCGGTGCCGCCTATGGTCAGCGCAACCCCGACATGCAGCAGTGGCTAGCGCGCAAGGTGCTGACCCAGATGGGTGACCCGCATGAGGAGTACCGCATTGGCGACGTGGTGCAGTTCCCCACGCCCGACGGCCAAGGCCAGTTTGCCGGTGTGGTGCTGCAAGAGCGTGAAGACGGTGGCGTGTTGTTTGACTTCAACCACCCGCTGGCCAGCCAGCCGGTGACGTTTGAAGTGCATGTGTTGGGGGTGTTGTGATGCTGCAAGACATTGTTCTGGCCGAGCCGCGTGGCTTTTGCGCTGGGGTCGACCGTGCGATTGAGATCGTGGAACGCGCGTTGCACAAGTTCGGCGCGCCGATTTATGTGCGTCATGAAATCGTGCACAACACCTATGTTGTCAACGACCTCAAGGCCAAGGGCGCGATTTTCATTGAAGAGTTGGATGATGTGCCCCCCGGTGCTACGCTGGTGTTTTCGGCCCATGGCGTGAGCAAGGCGATTCAGATGGAGGCGCAGGCGCGGGGCTTTCAGATTTTTGACGCCACCTGCCCGCTGGTGACCAAGGTGCATGTGGAGGTGGCCAAGCTGCACAAAGAGGGCTATGAGTTCATCATGATCGGCCACAAGGGTCACCCCGAGGTAGAGGGCACCATGGGCCAGTTGACCAGTGGCATTCATCTGGTGGAAGACGTGGCCGATGTGGCACACGTCGCACCCACGCAGACCACCAAGTTGGCCCTGGTGACGCAGACCACGCTCAGTATGGACGACGCGGCCGCGATAAGCGCCGCCGTGCTTGCCCGCTTCCCTGATGTGCGTAGCCCAAAGCAGCAAGACATATGCTACGCCACGCAAAATCGGCAAGACGCGGTCAAACTTTTGAGCACCCAGGTGGACATCGTCATCGTGGTGGGTAGCCCCACCAGCTCCAACAGCAACCGTCTGCGTGAAGTGGCTCAAAAACTGGGCACCGACAGCTATATGGTGGACAGCGCCGACGAGCTACAGGCACAGTGGTTTGAGGGCAAGACCCAGGTCGGCCTGACGGCCGGTGCCTCGGCCCCCGAGATATTGGTGCGCCAGGTGATTGACCGCATCAAGGCGCTGGGGGCGGTGTCGGTGCGCACACTGGATGGCATACAAGAGACCGTGAAATTTCCCTTGCCTAAAGGGTTAAAAACAGACGTTTCTTTCCCCTAAAACCAAGCTTTAATCCGCTCATAAAACCTACAATTTCTCATGCTCGATATCACCCTGCTTCGCAAAGACCTGGCTTCGGTCATTGCCCGTCTTGAAACACGCAAATCGCCCCAAGTCTTCCTCAATGTGGACGCCTTTCGCACCCTGGAAGCTGAACGCAAAACCATTCAGACCCGAACCGAAGAACTGCAAGCCCGGCGCAACACCTTAAGCAAGCAGATCGGTCAACTCAAGGCCAAAGGGCCTGCGGGCCAGCCCGAGGCTGATGCCGCTATGGCCGAGGTGAATGCACTTAAAAATGAGTTGGAAAATTCGGCCCATCGCCTCACGCAAATCCAGGACGAGTTGCAGGCTTTGCTGCTGGCCGTGCCGAATTTGCCGCACGAGAGCGTGCCGGTGGGCGCGGACGAGCATGGCAATGTTGAAGTTCGGAAATGGTCGCTAGCGGGCGCAGAGACTGCACCAGTAGCTCTTAATTTTGTAGCAAAAGACCATGTGGACGTAGGCACCCCGTTGGGCCTGGACTTTGACCTGGGCGTCAAACTCACCGGTTCACGTTTCACGGTGATGAAGGGTGACCTGGCTCGCTTGCACCGCGCTATCGCGGCCTTCATGCTGGACGTGCAGACGCAAGAGCACGGCTACACCGAGTGCTACGTGCCCTACATCGTGAATGCGGACAGCCTACGCGGCACCGGCCAGTTGCCCAAGTTTGAAGGTGACTTGTTCGCTGCCAAAAAAGGGGGGCAGGATGGCGAGGCCGTGCCTGATAACGCTGCGCTCTATCTCATCCCCACCAGTGAAGTGCCGCTGACCAACTTTGTTCGTGATGCCATCGTGGCCGAGGCCGAGTTGCCGATCAAGCTCACCGCCCACACGCCGTGCTTTCGCTCCGAGGCGGGCTCTTATGGGCGCGACACACGCGGCATGATCCGCCAGCACCAGTTTGACAAGGTCGAGATGGTGCAGATCGTGCACCCGGACAAGAGCTACGAAGCGCTCGAAGCCATGACAGGCCACGCCGAGACCATTCTGCAAAAACTCGGTCTGCCTTACCGGGTGATGTCGCTGTGCACCGGCGACATGGGCTTTGGTGCGAGCAAAACCTATGACCTGGAGGTTTGGTTGCCCGCGCAAAATACCTATCGCGAAATCAGCTCGGTCTCCAACTGCGAGACCTTTCAGGCGCGCCGTTTGCAGGCGCGCTTCAAAAACACGCAGGGTAAAAATGAATTTGTGCACACCCTCAATGGCTCCGGTTTGGCCGTGGGCCGCACCCTGGTGGCCGTGCTGGAGAACTACCAGCAGGCCGATGGCAGCGTGAACGTTCCTACCGTGTTGCAGCCCTATATGGGTGGCGTTACAGTGCTCACACCATGAACTCCCTGCTGCGCCGTACCTTGCGTCAAGTGATCGGCACCTTGACTGGAACTTTGCTGTCAGTCTTCGGCATGGCGGCGACAGCAGCAGACGTGCCCGCTGTGGGCACGATGGCACCCGAGTTCAACCTGCCTGACCAGCACGGCAAACAGCGTCAACTCACCGAGTGGCGTGGCAAATGGGTCGTGCTTTATTTCTACCCTAAAGACGACACGCCCGGCTGCACCGAAGAGGCCTGTACCTTCCGCGATGACCTGGAGCAGCTCACGGCATTGGATGCGCAGGTGGTGGGCATTAGCGTGGACACGAGTGAGTCGCACAAAGCGTTTGCCGAAAAATACAAGCTGCCCTTCCCGCTGCTCGCCGATTCAAAGGCCGATGTGGCTGTGCGCTATGGTGCTTTGTCCAACTGGCTCGTCATCAAGCTGGCCAAGCGATACACCTTCCTCATTGATCCGCAGGGCAAAGTGGCCAAAACTTACCTTTCTGTGGATACGTCACGGCATTCAGTAGAAATCGTGAAAGATCTAAAGCAACTTAGACAATCTCGGCGTTAATTTCATTCAATTTCAATTGAAGGAGAGCCAGCCATGATGGAAAAAAATAAGGAGCCGGTGGAGGGTGTCAAAGTCAGTGAGGCCGAATACAGTTTTGCAGTCAACCTGATGCAATACTTGGTAGTGCCTACCTTTGTGCTGGATGCCAAAGGCCATGTACTGATGTGGAACAAAGCCTGCGAGCGTCTTACCGGGTTGCTAGCCTCTGAAGTGGTGGGAACCAAAGAGCATTGGCGTGGCTTTTACGACTCCCCCCGCCCCTGTCTAGCCGATCTCATCGTCGAAAACCGCATGGCTGAAATGGATGTGCTCTACGTCGAGCACGACGACGCCTCCGGTATGGTTTTCGGTCTGCATGCCCAGAACTGGTGTGTGATGCCGGGTCTGGGTAACCAACTTTATTTGGCTATTGATGCAGGCCCTATTTACGACGCGCAGGGTCAGTTGCTGGCCGTCGTTGAAACCCTGAGGGATATGACCACGCAAAAGACCGCCCAGATTGAGCTGGAACGCCTAGCCGCTCGTGATGGTTTGACCGGTCTTGTGAATCGGCGTGGGTTTGATGAGCGATTGGATGTGGAATTGAGTCGCGCCATCCGCGACCAGCAGTCCATGGCCTTGATCATGATTGATGTGGATCACTTCAAGCGCTTCAACGACACGTATGGACATCAACTGGGTGACGAATGTTTGCGGCAAGTCGCTTCCGCATTGGCCACGGCAGTACTGCGTCCGTCTGATTTGGTGGCTCGCTACGGCGGCGAAGAATTTGCGGTGATTTTGCCTTCGGTCGATCAGGCTGGGGCTAACGCGGTGGCCGAGCGCATTCGTCAAGGTGTGTCAGCATTGGCTGTACTGCATTCGGGTAACGATAGTCTGGGGGTGGTGAGTGTCAGCGTCGGGCTGGCCTGCGGCGTTCCCGCGCGCGGCATGAAAGAAAAAGACATGATCACGCTGGCTGATCGCGCCCTTTACCAAGCCAAGCACGCAGGTCGAAATCGCGTTGAATCGGCGTGCTGGGACGCCGTTAAGTCAGGCGCTATTTCAGATGTCTAAATGCGTGGCAGGCTGCCACAATGGACGCTATGAGCAATCTGCGCGTAGCCACCTACAACATCCACAAAGGCGTTCAGGGCCTGGGGCGGCAACGTCGGCTGGAGATTCATAACCTAGGTCATGCGGTCGAGCAGCTTGACGCGGACGTGGTGTGCCTGCAAGAGGTGCGCAAGCTACACCGGGGTGAAGAGCAGCATTTCAGTCGTTGGCCCGAGATGCCGCAGGCCGATTTTCTGGCGCCTGAAGGGTATGAAGCGGTGTACCGAACCAATGCCTATACGCGCGATGGCGAGCACGGTAACGCGCTGCTGTCGCGCTGGCCGGTGGTGACGCACCAGCATGAAGATATGTCGGACCACCGCTTCGAGCAGCGCGGTTTGTTGCATGTGGAAGTGCTGTTCCACGAACGTCCGGTGCATGTGGTGGTGGTGCACTTGGGTTTGATCCCGGCTAGCCGGGCCAGGCAGGTAGTTCAATTGAAAAAATTCATTGACCGTGAAGTGCCGCATGGTGCGCCGCTGTTGGTGGCAGGGGACTTTAACGACTGGGGCTCGAGCGTGGAAAACGCTTTCAAAAAGGTCAATCTGCTGGCTCTGAGCAAGCCGCGCATCGCCACCTTCCCTTCGCGTCTACCGCTGGTGCAACTCGACTACGTGTACGCACGTGGGCTCGCGCTGGTGGATGTGGAGGTGCCGCGTGGGCGCATCTGGTGGCGAATGTCAGATCACCTGCCGCTGATTGCCGAATTTGCCTTGCTTGATTGAGGTCCAGATTCGTGCGAACACCCCGGGCGGGTCATAAAGTACAGTTGCTGCAAGGCGGGGAAGCCTATTTTCCTGCCTTGGTGCGGGCCATTAACCGGGCGCAGTTTGAGGTGCGGATGGAGACCTACATCTTTGATCTTGATACCTCGGGTCAACAGGTGGCTGCTGCATTGGTGGGGGCAGCGCGCCGTGGGCTGGCGGTGTACCTGGTAGTGGATGGTGCGGGCACGTCAGCGATTACCGCCCACTGGGCAAAGCAGTTTGACGAGGCGGGTGTGCATTGGCATATCTTTTCGCCACTCGGAAATTTGGGCTGGCTGATGCCAAACCGCTGGCGGCGGCTGCATCGCAAACTTTGTGTGCTGGACGGACGCGTGGCGTTTTGCGGCGGGATTAATATTCTGGATGATTTCCAAGATCCCAACCACGGTACTTTGACCGAGCCACGCTTTGATTTTGCAGTGCGCGTGACTGGTCCCTTGGTGCGCGACGTGCATGAGGTGTTGACTCAGTTCTGGTGGCGGGTGCAAACCGCCAGCAATTTGCGCAGCCGAGATTTTTCTGCAGCCTGGCTGGCCTTGCAAGAGGCGGTGGGCCTGGAGTGGCAGGATGAGCCCGAGGGCTTTTACCCGTCCAAGGGCCCAGGCCATGCGAGGCGCAGTGCCAAGGCCGATTTGTTGCTGCGCGATAACCTGCTTCATCGCAGCAGCATTGAACGTGCCTATCGCAAGGCCATCGCGGGTGCGCGGCATGAGGTGATCATTGCCAACGCTTACTTTCTGCCGGGAAGAAAGCTGCGTAAGTCCCTCATCCATGCAGCCCAGCGCGGGGTGAGGGTGCGCCTGCTGTTGCAGGGGCGGTACGAGTATTTCATGCAGTTTCACGCAGTGCGGCTGGTCTATGGTGTTTTGCTCCAGGCCGGGGTGGAGATCTACGAGTACGCCCCGAGTTTTTTGCACGCCAAAGTGGCCGTGATCGATGGCCATTGGGCCACGGTGGGCTCCTCCAATCTGGATCCTTTGAGTCTGTTGCTGGCGCGCGAGGCCAACGTCGTGGTGGATGATGCCGGCTTTGCAAGCGATCTGCGGCATAGACTGGTGCAAGCCATGGAGCAGCAAGGCCTTCAGGTAGATCCCGCCCACTACGCCAAGCGGCCTTTCCAGCAGCGCTTGAGTGACCGTCTTGCCTATGGTTTGATGCGTTTGGCGGTGTTCCTGACAGGAAATCGCTATTGAATTAACATTGACCCATGCTCAAAAACTCCCCAAATACCCTGATGAATAGCGACGCTGATGAAGGAACCCCTGTTTCCGTGAAAATCCGGGAGCGCTTGCAGGCCAATCGCAAGCGCTTTAACGCTAACGACAACATTGCTGATTTCATTGAACCGGGTGAGCTTGATCAACTGCTCGACGAGGTCGAGCTCAAGATGCAACACGTACTTGACAGCTTGGTGATTGACACTGATCGCGACCACAACACTGGCAACACCGCGCGTCGTGTGGCCAAGATGTATGTCAACGAGGTGTTCAAAGGCCGCTACGTGCACGCGCCCACCATCACCGAGTTTCCCAACGCCGAGCACCTCAATGAGTTGATGATCGTTGGCCCCATCACCGTGCGCAGTGCGTGCTCGCACCATTTTTGCCCGGTCATCGGCAAGATATGGATTGGCGTGATGCCTAATGAGCACACCAATGTGATTGGCCTGTCCAAGTACGCACGTCTGGCCGAGTGGATCATGGGGCGTCCGCAAATCCAGGAAGAGGCAGTGGTGCAGCTGGCCGATCTGATCCAGATCAAGACACAGCCCGACGGCCTGGCCATCGTTATGGAGGCCAGCCACTACTGCATGGCTTGGCGCGGTGTGAAAGATATGGACAGCAAGATGATCAACTCGGTCATGCGCGGCGTGTTCCTCAAAGATCCCAACCTGAGGCGCGAGTTTTTGTCCCTGATTCCAAGGAGGAGCTGATATGTTGGTTCGCCTGCTATACGCCAGCCGCGCCGTGGACCCGAGTCCTCAGGCGATTGAAAAAATCATCACCCAATCACGCCAGCACAACCCCAGCAGTGGCATTACCGGCATTTTGTGTTTTGGGGGTAATGTCTTTCTGCAAGCCATAGAGGGTGGGCGCGACGCCGTCAACGTCTTGTATGGCCAGATCCAGCGTGACCCACGCCACCAAGACGTTGTGCTGCTGCATTACGAAGAGATTGCAGAGCGGCGCTTTGGCGGTTGGACGATGGGCCAGGTCAATCTGAACCACATCAATACCTCCATCTTGCTCAAGTATTCAGAAAAACTTGAACTCGACCCCTATGCCATGTCGGGCACTGCCGCTCTGGCTTTACTGCAGGAGCTAATGGCGACGGCTTCCATCATCGGACGCTCCTGAGGTATGTCGAGATTAAGGTAAGACGTGACGCTGCAATTGTTAGGCTGTGACTTTTCCAGCCGACCCACCCGTCAAAAAAATATTGTTTTAGCGTTGGGGTTCGAGCAAGACAGGCGTGTGAAGCTATCAAAACTGGAGCGTTTTGATTCACTCCAGGGGTTTGCCGACTGGTTGCACCAGCCGGGTGACTGGCTAGGCGCTTTTGATTTCCCTTTCGGTCTACCGCGCGAGCTGGTGCAACACCTGGGCTGGCCGCTGACGTGGCAGGCTTGCATGCGGCACTACGCCGGCTTGAGTCGTGAAGACATCCGCGCGACCTTTGCTGCGTTTTGTAATGCGCGTCCGGTAGGTTCCAAGTTCGCTCACCGCGCCACCGACGGGCCTGCGGGGGCCAGCTCTTCCATGAAATGGGTCAATCCGCCCGTAGCCTACATGCTGCATTCGGGGGTACCACTGCTCATTAAATCGGGTGTTCACCTGCCCGGCCTACACCCTGGGGCTGGCGATGCCGAAAATGATGGCGTGAATACCGAAGGCAAGTCTCGACGCGTCGCGCTAGAGGGCTATCCCGGCTTGTTGGCGCGTGAGGTGCTGGGATCGCGCAGCTACAAGAGCGATGACAAGGCCAAGCAAACCCCGGAGCGCCTGATTGCCCGCAAAGACCTCATCACCGCCCTGGAGCACGGCCAGACTCGGCTCGGCTTGCACCTCAAGCTGAGCCACGCGCAGCGCGATGTGTTGGCTGACGACCCCAGCGGCGATGCACTGGACGCCGTACTGTGCTTGATACAAGCCGCCTGGGCGAAAGAGCAGGGTGCGCCGCTGTATGGCTTGCCCAAGACGATGGACGCTCTGGAAGGCTGGATTGTGACCGCCTAAGGTGCGCCTGTGTCGGGGTCTCCCCTAGCTTCAAGTCAGCTTGGAGATCACGGTTTCTTCTAGCTTGATGGCGATTTGCGAGAGCGCAAGGCCTGCGGGACAACCGGGGGTGCTTTGCATTAACAGTTGGCGCCGCATAACGGCTTGGCGTACTGCGGGGTCAGACGGGATGTCGCCCACATGAACCAGACGGATTTGATGACCGGGCTTGTTTTGTACGAAACGGTCTAGCACCTGCTGAAGCTGTACGGTGATGGCTCGTCCATCTCCCATGCGAGCCGTTTGGTTGATGATTGTGCGAATGATAGTGCGATTTTGCTGGGCTACCAGCACCTTGATGGTGGCGTAAGCATCGGTCAACGAGGTGGGCTCGGGTGTGGCCACCAGCAAAACTTCAGAGGCTAGGGAGACGGCAAACAACACGACGTCTGAAATACCGGCGCCGGTGTCGAGGATGATCACATCAAACTTGGGCGAGAGACTCTCCATGATGCTCAGCAAGTCGTCGCGCATCGTATTCGTCAGGCGTGAATACTCCACTAGACCTGAGCCCGCCAACAGTACCGAGAACCCGCCAGGGGCTTTGATGATGGCGTCTTCAATGGCGACTTTGCCGGTGAAGACGTCGTGCAGGGTGGTCTTGGGGTAGAGGTTGAGCACAACGTCGAGGTTGGCTAAGCCTAGGTCAGCATCAAGCACCAGGACGCGTTGACCACGCCGGGTTAATGCAGCAGCCAGATTGGCCGATACAAAGGTTTTCCCCACACCGCCTTTGCCACTGGTGATGGCCAGTACCTTGCCCATGGGCTTGATGGGTGCAGCTAAATCGACCTGCGGGAAGTTTTGGACATCACTCATGGGGCGTCCTTTATTTCTTCAATGGGCGGGATGCTCTCTGTCTCGATACTATTGTCAAGCCATGCGGGCGAAAGCCCTGTAGTGGGGTGGAACAACATGGTTTTTTCTTCGGCACTGACCGATAAGATTTGGGGGTGGTTGATGCACACGCGGTTGCGTCCCTCGGCCTTTGCCCGGTAGAGTTGAATGTCGGCACTCTCTATCCATAGATCGGCCGTGGAGCGCACCCATACCGGGGCAAAGGCCCCGCCAATACTCAAGGTGACTTGAAGCTGTAAGGCAGGAGAGATTTGAATGCTCAATTCAGCTAAGGACTTGCGAATGCGCTCGGCGACGACATCTGCGAAATCGACCTTGCAGTCGGGCAAGATAACGGCGAATTCTTCGCCACCATAACGGGCCACCGTATCACGAGGACGTACGCAGCTAGTGATGCAGCGTGTAACTGCTTGCAGTACTTGGTCGCCGGCAAGATGACCATATTGGTCGTTTATCCTCTTGAAGTGGTCAATGTCCAGCATGAGCAGCAAAGCGGAATTGCCCGAGCGTGCCACGTGTTCAATTTCGCGGGTGAGGACAGAATTAAAATGACGTCGATTGAATAAACCCGTCAGTGGGTCGCGCAGCGATATTGCGCACAAGCCGTCAAGAATATTTTGCACATAGGCCAATGGACCGAGCCCGGCGTTGGGTTTATGGGCTATGTCACCATGTTCGAGCAAAGCCAACGCATCACCCAAACGCAACTCGCTCAGATCAACTGAGGTGCGGCAATTGGTGTTGAGTTGGGGTTCTGTCATGATTTTCAACTAGAGTCTAAAGGCCGATGGGTTGTTGAAAGCAGGGAAGTTGGCATTTAAAAGGGGGCAATTAATGGCTTTATCCCATGGGCGGGCCAGACCTGTTGTATCGGTCTTGCTTATTCTATGGTCTATCGTTTTGACTTCGGGCGCCCATGCGGCACAGAGATTCACTTCCTGGCAAGGTACGGTGACTTATGTCACTGATGGTGACACTTTGTGGGTGCGGCCATTACGCGGAGATGTGGCACACAAAATTCGACTTGATGGCATTGACGCTCCTGAGATATGTCAAACATACGGCAAAGTGTCGCGTGACGTTTTGGCTGCCCGTGTGATGGGCAAGCGAGTGGACGTGAAAGTGCGGCGCTTGGATACCTATGGACGATCTTTGGCGCACGTTTCGCTCCACAACGAAGAGGATTTGGGTTCTTGGTTGGTGCGGCAAGGCGCAGCTTGGTCTTACCGTTACCGCCGTGACCCCGGCCCCTATGCTCACCAAGAGTCGCAAGCGCGCACGCAGCAGTTGGGTGTGTTTGCCGATGCGCAGGCTGAGCGCCCCAGAGATTTTCGTCTACGGTACGGCAGTTGTCACTGAACTTCCACACACCGAACAGTCGGGGTTGCGTGGCAGTCGTACCTCATCCCACTCCATATTTCGACCATTCAACATCAATAGCCGCCCAGCCAATGTGCTGCCAGTGTCTGTGATGAGTTTCAAAGCCTCGGCGGCCTGCATGCTGCCGATGATGCCCACCAATGGTGCGAACACACCCATGGTGGCGCAACGGGTTTCTTCAAACGCGGCATCCGGCGGGAATACGCAGGCGTAGCAGGGGGAGACGTCTGAGCGCGGGTCATAGACGGAGATTTGTCCATCAAACCGGATGGCCGCACCTGAGACCAAGGGCTTGCCGTGTTGTACGCAAGCGGCGTTCACAGCTTGACGCGTGGTGAAGTTGTCGCAGCAGTCAATCACTACATCGGCCTGCGCCACCAAAGTGTTCAATAGGGTTGCATCTGCACGAGTCGAAATGACTTCGACTTGTACCTCAGGATTGAGAGCAGCAATCGCCCGCGCTGCCGATTTGGTTTTGGGTTGACCCACATTCGCAAGGGTGTGGGCGATTTGGCGTTGGAGATTAGTCAAGTCCACCACATCGTGGTCCACCAGAGTTATGTGTCCTACCCCTGCCGAGCCTAGGTACAAGGCCACAGGCGAGCCGAGACCACCCGCACCAATGATCAGCACGCATGCATCCAAGATGCGCTGCTGGCCTTCAATGCCTATTTCTTCGAGCAGAATATGGCGCGAGTAGCGCAGCAGCTGGTCGTCGGTCATGCGCCTGTCAATTGTCCTTGGGTTCTTCCTTGCGCTCGGTCAAGGTTTTGCTGGCAATCACGGTCAAGCCTTTGAGTCGGTTCAGCGCCTGGATCAACTGGAAGTCTTTGTCCCCACCAAACTCCGTCGGTTTGCGTTCTTGCGGTGACTTTTTGGATTCTTCCTCGAGTTTTTTCAACGCTTCGTCACGTGCTTTCTCACGGGCTGGGTCTTTGACTTCAGAGCCTTGACCGCTGCTCAGGTGTTTGTCCAAGTCGGCCTCTCGAGTGCGCAGCACAGAGAATAAATTGCCCGCTTCGGTTTCGTCCAGCAGCACATCGGGCACGATGCCGCGGGCCTGGATGGATTTTCCGCTGGGCGTGTAGTAGCGTGCGGTGGTGATCTTCAGGCCGGTGTCGGGCCCGAGTGGGCGCACGGTCTGCACCGAGCCTTTACCAAAAGTCTGGTTGCCCATCACTGTGGCGCGGTGGTGGTCTTGCAGCGCCCCCGCCACAATCTCGCTGGCCGAGGCCGAGCCTTCATTCACCAGTACAACCAGGGGCACGGATTTCAGCGCCGCTGGCAGCCGCTTGAGTGGATCATTTTTGCCGCGATAGCGGTAGAACTCTGGGGCGGCCTTGTAGATGAATTTACTCTCAGCCAACTGGCCATTGGTAGAGACGACGTCCACGTTTTCTGGCAGAAAAGCGGCGGACACGGCCACAGCAGCGTCCAGGAGACCGCCCGGATCATTGCGCAGGTCAAGCACCAGGCCTTTGAGCTGAGGCTCTTGCGTGTAGATGTCTTCGAGCTTGCGCACGAAGTCTTCGACGCTGCGCTCTTGAAACTGGCTCAGACGA
Organism: Comamonadaceae bacterium; assembly: GCA_947374105.1. GTDB lineage: Bacteria > Pseudomonadota > Gammaproteobacteria > Burkholderiales > Burkholderiaceae_C > CANCDA01. The sequence continues at coordinate 15,039 of CANCAO010000001.1, forward strand.
ATCCAAGCGTAGCCTGGCTCCATTATTTTGCCTTTGACAGATTGGGTTTTGATTTCTTCGCGTGTGATGGTGACCGGGAATGTCCGGTTTTCATCCTTGCGGAAAATGGTGATATTGACCTTGGTATTGGGCTCGCCCCGCATGCGTTTGACGGCTTCGTTCAGTGTCAAACCCTTGACCGCGGTGTCGTCGATTTTGGTGATCAGGTCGTTGGTTTTCAGGCCGGCACGAAACGCAGGGGAGCCTTCAATAGGTGAGACGACCTTGACCAGTCCGTCTTCCTGGGTGATTTCGATGCCGATACCGACAAAACGGCCTGATGTACCTTCACGAAATTCTTTGAAAGATTTTTTGTCGAAGTACTGGGAGTGCGGATCCAGACTGGATACCATGCCAGAGATGGCGTCGGTGATCAGCTTTTTGTCGTCCACGGGCTCGACATAATCGGTTTTTATCATGCCGAAAATGGCCGCGAGTTGCTGCAATTCTTCTAGCGGCAATGGTGCCATCGCGTTGCGTGCCACGGTTTGTAGTGAAACCGTGGTTAACGCGCCGGCCAGCACGCCCAGTGAAATCCAGCCTGTGATTTTCAGTTTTTGTCCCATAAGTCGCCTTTTGTCGCTTCAATGTACACCCTTGGAAGAGAATCCACTGGTGTAGGTTCCCTTTAGTCGGATATTTTGAGAATAAAAATAGGGGTGACTGTCATGCCACGCCCATCAGGCTTTGCCCTGAGCGGCGACCGCTGCGGCAGCCTTGGCCGCAGCAGCGGGGTCGCCCAAGTAGTAGTGGCGCATTGGTTTGAGTTGTTCGTCCAGCTCATAAACCAGCGGAATGCCGTTGGGAATGTTCACGCCCACGATGTCGGCGTCGGCCACGTTATCGAGGTATTTCACCAGGGCGCGAATGGAGTTGCCGTGCGCGGCAATCACCACCCGTTTGCCTGCTTTGATGGCTGGTGCGATGGACTCATTCCAAAGCGGTAGCACACGGGCCACTGTGTCTTTGAGGCATTCGGTCAGAGGAACTTGGTCGGGCTGTAGCCGTGCGTAACGGGGGTCACTTCGCTCGCAGCGCGGGTCGTTGATGTCAAGTGCCGGTGGCGGGATGTCGTAGCTACGGCGCCACACCAGCACCTGCGCGTCGCCATATTCTTTGGCTACCTCGGCTTTGTTGAGACCTTCAAGCGCACCGTAATGGCGCTCATTGAGCCGCCAACTGTTAACCACCGGTAACCAGGTGCGGTCCATCTCGTCCAGGCAGTGCCACAGGGTGCGGGTGGCGCGCTTGAGCACGCTGGTGTAGGCCAGATCGAAGTCATAGCCCTCGGCCTTGAGGAGTTGGCCGGAGTTTTTGGCTTGCGCAATGCCCGTGTCGGTCAAGTCCACATCGACCCATCCGGTAAAGCGGTTGTCAAGGTTCCAGGTGGATTCGCCGTGACGAATGAGGACGAGTTTGTACATGGTTTTGGTAGGATTCGAAGGTAGATGGGACTGGGATTATCGGAATTTTCTTTGGATAAATGACCCTGAAAAAACGCCTAACAATCCGTCATTCTAAAATCAGTCGTTTTGACGTTGAATAAACAAGGATATTCGTGAAATTCATTATCGACAATTGGACACTGATTTTGGTGGCCCTGAGCTCCGGTGGTTTACTGGCTTGGCCTGTTTTGAAGGGACTAACAGGTGGGTCTTTGACGCCTACGGGGGCAGTGCAGCTCATCAACCGGGAGAAGGCCATTGTGATTGATGTGTGCGAGGCCAGCGAATTCTCAGCGGGCCATATCGGCGGGGCTAAAAATATTCCCCTGAGTCAGTTGAAAGAAAAATTGACCGGTGTGGTCAAAAATAAAGAGCTACCCCTCATCTTCGTGTGCCAGACAGGTAGGCGCTCCAGCAGTGCGGCCAGTGTCGCCCAAGGTATGGGCTATCAGAAAGCGCAGTCGCTGAATGGCGGTGTTGCCGCCTGGCAAGCCGCCAATCTGCCGATTGATAAAGTCTGAAGGAGTCCCTGAGATGCAAGCCGTCAAGATGTACACCACCGCTGTCTGTCCCTATTGCGTGCGGGCCAAGCAAATCCTCAAGGCCAAGGGGGTGGAGACGATTGAGGAGATCCGAGTCGATACCCATCCCGAAGCGCGGATGCACATGATGGAGATTACGGGTCGCCGTTCGGTGCCGCAAATCTTCATTGGCGACACGCATGTGGGGGGCTGTGACGATCTGATGGCGTTGGATGAGCGCAGCGGCTTGATGCCCCTGCTTCATGCGACTTGATCCTGAGATAATCCTTCATCCCGATTGTTAGCCCGCTTCGGTGTCACGAACCGGCGGGCTTTGTTTTGACCAGAAAGAAAAGCCATGGCTGATATGCAAGAACCCGTTTTCCAGATCCAACGCGTTTACCTCAAGGAATCTTCCTTGGAGCAACCCAACTCACCCGCTATTTTGTTGGACGCTTCGCAGCCCACGGTGGACATTCAGCTCGCCGTCGGTGGTATGTCGGTGTCTGAGGGCATGTTTGAGGTGACGGTTACGGCTACGGTGCAGACTAAGATTGGTGACCGTACCGTGTTTTTGGTGGAGGCTCAGCAGGCCGGTATTTTTGAGATTCGTAATTTGTCTGATGACCAGATGGGCCCCATCATGGGCATTGCCTGCCCGCAGATTGTGTACCCCTACTTGCGTGGCAATGTGGCCGATTTGATTCAGCGTGCGGGTTTCCCACCGGTGCACCTGGCAGAAATCAATTTTCAGGCCATGTACGAGCAACAACAAGCACAGCAGGCCGCAGCGCAGGAGCAGCCTGCTGCGACTGTGCAATAACGGTCTCAACGTCAGTAGCCTCCTCAGCGAGCCTCTCCCATCATGAACCTCATCGTGTTGGGTGCGGGTGCTTGGGGAACGGCGTTGGCCATCAGTGCCAGCCAGAATTCGCGTGCCACGCATCGCGTGACCCTCTGGGCGCGTGATCCTGCCCAGGCGCTGGCCATGCAAACCCAGCGCTGCAATGCGCGTTACTTGCCTGGCCTGAAATTGCCAGGTTCTATTCAGATCGTGAGTGGTTCTGCCGATGCATTGGCGCAAGTCGTGCAGGGGCAAGACCTTGTGATTGTGGCCACGCCCATGGCAGGGCTGCGGGGTGTGCTGACCCAGTTACGGGCCTTTAGACAGCCAGTTGCCTGGCTCTGCAAGGGCTTTGAAGCTGCTAATTCGAAGTCGTTTCCAGCATCTTTTGGGCTTCTAGCGCATGAAATACAAGCACAAGCAGCTCCTGAATTGATAGCGGGTGTTTTGAGTGGACCGAGCTTTGCACAAGAGGTTGCGCTGGGACAGCCAACGGCCTTGGTGGCCGCCAGCATGCATGCTACTGTGCGTGAGGCCTTAGTGGCCGCTTTCCACAGCCCCTCCTTGCGTGTGTACGCCAACGAGGATGTTGTGGGTGTTGAAGTGGGTGGCGCGGTGAAGAACGTGATGGCCATTGCGGCGGGTGTGTTGGACGGCATTGCTGTTGCTGACTTGCCCGACCACCTGCGTCCGGGACTCAATGCACGCGCCGCCCTCATCACGCGCGGGCTGGCTGAAATGACCCGCTTAGGGCTTGCGCTGGGCGCACGAGCCGATACCTTCATGGGTCTGTCGGGCCTGGGCGATCTGGTGTTGACCTCCACGGGCAGTCTGAGCCGCAACCGCCAGGTCGGTTTGCTGCTGGCGCAAGGACAAACCTTGCAACAAGCCGTGGCCTCACTGGGTCATGTAGCCGAGGGCGTGTACAGCGCCCGCACCGTGCTGCAACGCGCCCAGCATTTGGGTGTGGACATGCCCATCACGCAATGCGTGGTGGCCTTGCTGGACGGTCAGATGCAGTCTGCCCAAGTGGTGGCTGCGCTGATGGGGCGTGAGCCAACCACTGAAGCAGGCATCTAGTTTTTGGCAATCTTGGCCGCAATGTGCGCCAAAGATTCTTCGACCTGATCGACCAAGATCAGGCACAAATCACCTTCATCCAGTTTGTCCATCGCCGTGTCAATGGCGAGAAACTCTCCGCGAATTTCGCTGATGGTTTTGGTGCGGCTGGCCTTCACCAGGCCTTGTTGCAACAGGGCCAGAACTTCACCATCTTCGCGCCCGCGCTGACACTGGTCTTGGTAGAGCACAGCTTCGTCAAAGGCTTCACCTAAGAGAGCGGTTTGCTCGCGGATGTCTTCATCGCGCCTGTCCCCCGCGCCGCTGATCACCACCATGCGGCGCTTGGCGGGCAAGGCGTTAACAGCTTGTGCCAGCGCGATCATGGCGTCCGGGTTGTGGCCGTAGTCGGCAATCACGGTGGCACCTCGGTAGCTGAACAGGTTAAAGCGACCCAGCGCGTTGTCGCTATCATTGATAAAGCTGGCTAGCCCACTGCGCACGGTGTCCCAGCCCAGCCCCAGGCCCCAGACGGCAGCCACGGACGCCATGACGTTTTCGACCTGAAAACCAATCGCACCTTGGTGCGTGATGGGGACATGGGACATGGGAAAACGCTGACGCTGCGTGCCCTCAGCCGCCACCACACAACCGTCTTCTACATACACGGCGCGTTTGCCCTGCGCCAGATGGGTCGCCATTACCGGGTGATTGCGGTCGGCGGCAAAGAAGGTGACCGAGCCTTTGCAGTGCACGGCCATGGCCGCCACGATGGGGTCGGCCGCGTTGAGCACGGCAACGCCTTGGGCGGCGATATTTTGTACGATCACGCGCTTGAGCACGGCCAAGTCTTGCACCGAGGTGATGTAGTTCAGGCCCAGATGGTCGCCACTGCCCACGTTGGTCACCACGGCTACATTGCAACGGTCAAAGGCCAAGCCTTCACGCAGCATGCCGCCGCGCGCGGTCTCCAGCACAGCGGCATCCACATCGGGGTGCGCCAACACATTGCGTGCACTCTTGGGGCCGCTACAGTCGCCTGTGTCGATGCACTGGCCGTTCACATAAACCCCGTCGGTATTCGTCATGCCCACGCGCAGGCCGCTGTGGGTGAGCAGGTGAGAAATCAGACGCACGGTTGTGGTTTTGCCGTTGGTGCCGGTGACGGCCACGACCGGAATGCGCCCGTTGTCGTTCGTACCAAACATGCTGTTGATGATGGCCTCACCCACCGCCCGGCCTTTGCCGAAGGAGGGCATCAGGTGCATGCGCAGGCCGGGGGCTGCGTTGACCTCCACCACGCCGCCGCCTTGCTCTTCCAGGGGCTGCAAGATGCTGTCGCACACCATGTCCACACCGCAGATGTCCAGACCCACCATTTGGGCGGCTGCCACGGCACGTTCTGCCACGGCGGGGTGCACGTCGTCGGTGACATCAGTGGCGGTTCCACCGGTAGACAGGTTGGCGTTATTGCGCAGATTGACACGTTGCCCCTTGGGCGGAATGGTGTCGGCGCTGAAGTTTTGCGACGCCAGGCAGGTCAGGGCGATGTCATCGAAACGAATCTTGGTGAGCGAGGTGGCGTGACCGGAGCCCCGGCGCGGGTCTTTGTTAACGGTCTCCACCAACTGGCGGATGGAGTGCACGCCGTCACCCACCACATTGGGCGGGTCGCGCCGTGCGGCTGCCACCAGCTTGTCGCCCACCACCAGCAGGCGAAAGTCGTTGCCGGGCAGGAAGCGTTCGACCAGAATTTCATCGTCAAATTCTGTGGCGGCGGCATAGGCTGCCATCAAGTGCTCACGCGAGTTGATGTTGACAGTGACGCCCTTGCCCTGGTTACCACTCTTCGGTTTGACGACCACGGGCATGCCAATGTCGCACGCCGCTGTCCAAGCCGCTTCGGGGCTACGCACCTCGCAACCCAGGGGCACGGGCACGCCAGCGGCGTTCAGCAGTTTTTTGGTGAGTTCTTTGTCTTGGGCGATATCTTCGGCAATGGTGCTGGTCACGTCCATTTCAGCGGCCTGAATGCGCCGCTGGCGGCTGCCCCAGCCAAACATGATGAGGCTGCCTTCGGTCAGGCGGCGATAGGGGATGTTTCGTGCCAGTGCGGCGTCGGCAATCGAGCCCGTGCTGGGGCCCAGGCGCACGTCTTCATCGAGTTCACGCAAATCCTCCAGGGCTTG
>CANCAO010000002.1 GCA_947374105.1 Comamonadaceae bacterium
AAAGAGATTGGCAAGATGTTGAGCCTATCTGACGAGACCGTTAAAAATCACGTTTCAGCCATCTTGCGCGGCTTTGAAGTCAGTAACCGTACTCAGGCCGTCATGGCTGCAAGCCATTTTGGCTACTTTCGATCGAACAATTCATCCCCCATCAAAGCGTGAACGCGCTGATCTTTGGACCCGACTTCTTGCGACAGATGCCGAAGTAAGTTGCGCAGTTTAGCCGGTCGAACAGGCTTGTGCAGTAAGGTTAAACCCACCAAGCGGGTGGACTGTATCAACTCAGGATTCGTGTCGCCACTTAGCAGGCAGGCCGGTAAATGACCCAAGGCTAATTTGCGCAAGTACAAAATAGCATCCAGGCCATTTTCTCCGCCACGTAAACGGTAATCACTGATGAGCACACCGGGCTTCAAACCCTGTTCAATCAATGTCAGGGCTTGGCTTAAACCTTCGACTAAGCTAACTTCACACCCCCAAGACTCCAGCAAAGACACCAAGGCCAGGGATGCCAGCGCGTCGTCTTCAATCACCAAAATCTTCAAGCCAAGTAGGTAATCTTCCAACTCGGTCACGTTTGTCTGGATACCCGCGGCGCTGACACCCATGGCAGCCACCGGCACCTCAATACTGAAGCGCGTACCCTGCCCCAAGATTGAACAAACGCCCAGCGGATGATCCAGCAACTTCGCTGTGCGTTGAACAATATTGAGCCCCAATCCCAGCCCATGACTGCGGTCACGCTCGATATTACCAACCTGATAGAACTCCTTAAAAATGTCTTGTTGATGCTGTGGCGCGATGCCAATGCCGGTATCCCACACCTCAATGCGCAGTTTTTGACCACCATCGGTCAGGCGGCAAGCCACCAAAACAGCTCCACTATGGGTATAGCGCAGCGCATTACTCACCAAGTTCAGCAAAATTCGGTACAGCAGACTTGAGTCACTCAGCACCCACAGAGGGCTTGATCGCACTCGCAAGCCCAGCCCTTTGGCAAAGGCCTCGGGCGCTAAGGTGGTTTTTAGCTGCGTCAAAATGTCTGCAATCGGGAAAGCGCTGGCATTTACCCCAACAGCGTTGGCTTCTAGCCGGGAAATGTCGAGCAATGCATCGAGTAAATCCTGCATTGCTTGCACCGAGAGCTCAAGATTGATAATCAGTGCCTGTGTTTCATCACTGTGTGGCAGTTGTGCCAGACGCGCCACAAACATGCCTAGCGCATGCATCGGTTGGCGCAAATCATGGCTGGCCGCTGATAAAAATTGCGACTTCGACAGAGTGGCCATCTCGGCTTCTTCTTTTTTCTCCCTCAGCTCATATGTGACCTCGTTGACACGCTGCTCAAGCTCGTCACGTCCACGTTCCAGACGTTCGGCCATCTGGTTCACACCGTGTTGTAAGTCTTGCAGTGGATCATCCGCCTGCACAGTTATCCGTGCCGACAACTCATCGTGCCCAAGGCGATCAATCATGTCCGAAACCTTCAATATCGGACGAATCACGCCTTTGCTAATCCAAATGGCCAACCAAACCCCTATCAGCACACCACCCAAAGTAACAACCAAACCGGCCCACATCAAATTCAGTGTGCGGGCCAGAACTTCAGTGCGCGAGACCTGAATCACCACCCGCCCTAACGTCGTTGGTGCGGCTGATTTGGGTTCTTCTCCCAGAGCGTCGTCAAGCAATATCGGGGTGGACACGACAGGCCGTGTGAACACGTCATCGTTTGTGCGTTCATCCCTGAAGGAAACCACTTCGGGCAACAAATCAGGACGTTGGCTGTAAACCGATTGACCGGCATGGGCCATCACACGGCCACCAGCGTCCACAATCATCACCGAACGGACACCCGGTTCTCTCACACCTGCTGCGGCGAGGGCTTGCAAACTTCCCACATTGGCTGAAAAAATACCGTACTCACTGGCATCGGCAATTTGACGAAGCAGCGATTGGGCTCGCCGGGTATGTGCCTGTTCAAGGTCGCCCAGTTGGCCTATCAAAAAAATGGTAAACAGCACCATCGCCACCAGGGTGACGGGCAAGATGGCCGCCAGCAACATACGGGAGCGAATGTCCAGCACTTTCATGGCGTCTTCTCCGGTCGGATCAATGACTTCAAGCGCAGACTCAAGTCGTTGGCATCCAGACTCAGGCCCAGAGAATGGGCCACATTTTCATTCACACTGACGATAAAGTCGTTCGGGTACTCCGGCAAACCCAAGGGCTGGCCTTGTAAAACACCTCGCGCTATCACACCCGTCTGCTGTCCGATCTGGGTTGGCGTGGAGTAAAGACTGAACAAGGCACCTGCCCGCACATAGGCGGGAGAAAAAGCCAGCATGGGTACCCTGGCTCGAAATGACGTCAGCAAAATATTTTGAATGTTGCCCGAGTTGTAGATATGGGCATCAGGCAAGGCCAACAAAACATCCGCGTCTTCAAGTACAGGCTTCAACCCTTTAAATACCGGCTCATTTTGAGCCACTTGGGCACTGATCAGCTGTAGGCCCCGTGCACGTACCATTGCAGCCAGCCCTTCTTCACGTTCACGCAGCATGGACTCAGGCCCCCACAGCACGCCCACTCGACGCGCCTTGGGCAAGGCCAGTTGCAACAAATCAAGCTGCCGGGTGAAAGAATGGTTCAAATACAAGGCTGACAATTGTGGTGACAGCTGGCGAGCGTTGTCACGCAAAATTCGCTCAAAACTCAGACGCGGCAGTAGCGTGCAGAGCAGCGGTGCTGGATGCTTTCTTTTAACCAGTGCACTGCACGCCTGCGTACCCAAGGCCACAAACAAACGGGGCCGTATGGCATCAGAAGCGACCCATTCAGAAACAAGCATTTGCTGCGTTTCATTGGCAGAAATAGAAACGTCGCCTCGCCTTAGTTCTTCTAGCAAGGCACTGGCCGTCTCCTGGTAGGCAGCGCTGCGTTCGGCGCTAACAATGATCAGACTGAGTTCTGCAGCAGTCGCTTGTCCCCCTGCCAAGCAGGTGAAACAAAGAGTCAAGAGCCAGCGATGCGCAAAGCAAGTCATGGGCCAAACTTCAATTTTCCAGTTTGAGCATGACAAAAGCCTGCTGCCTGAAATAGGTATTGGCTAAAAAATCGGGGTAGGACGGCCCCAAGTTTTGCACAACAAATGACACCTCACCTCGCTTGGAGCCAAGTCGCAGTTGCTTGGCAAGACGCAGATCGGTTCGACTCATGGCTGGAGCCATTAAATTGGCTGTGCCACTGAAACTTGTGCTGTCGGACTGAGTGTGCATCACGCTAAAGTCCAAACTGCCTGGCAGGCTTTGCATGAACATCAGGCCCATGCTGGAAAAGGGCTTGGCCTTGAAGGTACCGTTATCGGTCCAACTGCTGTCCACATAAGACTGATTGAAGATTAAATGCCCCTCCTTCCAGGGTTGCCACTTGAGCTGATATTCCACGCCCCGGATAGAAAAGTTTTCGCCATTGATGAAATCAACGGCATTTTGATCAACCAAACCACTGCCTAGGAGGGGGTAATTGGTCGTTCGAATAAAGTCACGAATCTCTTCCTGAAAAATACGCATATCCAAGTTAAGGCTGAGTTCGGGGAAATCCCCCAGATAGCCGATTTCCTTGGCGACAATGCCTTCGGCCCGTACATTGCCGCGAGCAACGGAGGTTGAATCCAGCAGGGTACCCGCCGGTCCAAAGCCGTTTGCGCTTGGGTTGTAGTAGCGCACATTGGAAAATTTTTCAAACGTGCTGGGAGGACGATAGGCTTGAGACTCCCCGTAACGCAGCGTATGGCCTTCAGCGAAATGCCAATTCAATGTGAGGCGCGGCGAAAAATGATCGCCACTCAAGCTGCTTTGCTCAAGCATGCCCCCCGCATTGAGCACCCAATCCCGGTGCATACGCCATTCCGCATTACCAAAAATTCGCGAGAAATCGGTCACGAATTCACTATCGGTATTGAACACTGGCCTGGAAACGATGCCTTCACGACGTAACTCACCGCCCCAGACCACCCGCAAATCAGGGCCCGCTCGAAAAGTATGTTGCAAAGACAGGTTGTCGTTACTGGCGCGTCCACTGAAGTCAACGAGCAAACCGGAGACCAACGGAGTGCCATGTATAAAACGGTCAATACCCTGCTCACTTGTGTGGGACAACTGAAAGGCCAAGTCCTGATCGAGTCCCAGGTTGTGTCGCCAGTCCAACTGTAAAAAAGTGGTGTCCATGACCCGGTTACGCGGCAGATTGCCTTCCTGAGCGGCAAAACCAATACCTGACTCAATCACCGACTGACCGGCACGCAACTCAATTTGATCCGCCGCACCAAGACGCAAGTCGCTGCGGAAATTGACGCGGCTCACCTGGTTCGGACCACTCGCACCGATCAAACCGTTGTCTGCACGCCGATCCACCCCAAGTCGATAGCGGGCCGTGTCATCGCCCCACCCCAGGCGAACCAATTCGTCCTGAATGCCATTACTCCCAGAGGCCGCCTGGGCTTGCACACCCAGAGTATCAAGCGTGTCACGCGTAATGATGTTGATGGTGCCCAGAAACGCGCGAGCGCCATAAGCGGCGGAGTTGGAGCCACGCAGGACCTCGATCCGCTCAATGTCTTCAATCGCCACGGCCTGCAATCCTGGGCCTGTGCTGCCCTGCAAATACGGCGAGTAAACAGAGCGGCCATCCACCATGACTTGGACATGGTTAGCAAAGTCGCCCCAGTTGCCGTGGTAACTACCCTGAGGTGCGTTGCCCTCAAATGAATTACTGACCTGAAACCCCGGCACCAAACGCAACAAGTCGGCCACGTCGCGAGCACCGGTCATCCGAATGGTTCGACGGTCCAGAATTGTGACGGCTCCTGGGGTCTCATCCAGTCGCTGCGGTAATCGTGACACCGACAGGACGATGGGCATGTCACTCAAAAAATCTTTCTCAGACACCGTGCTTATCGTCTGCGCCCATGCGCTCTGATGGGCTATACCCATCAGGCCCACCACCATGAAACAACTCAAACTCCTCATTCACAACTCCATGATCTTTGTTTTTCCCATCATCCTAATCTGCACTGTGTTCCGCCCCGCCTGTGAAACCATCACGAACAGGCGACAATAACAGTATGTCCGAACGAGTCATACCCTTGATAGATCAGCGCGCCTTTGAACGGGTCGCCACACTGACCGCACCTGCTGCGGCCTTCACCCAAACCACCCGTATCAACGCCAACGGCCTACTGGCTGACCGCCTAGGCCGCCCACTGCATGACCTGCGCATCAGCGTGACCGACCGCTGCAACTTTCGCTGCAGCTACTGCATGCCCAAAGAGGTGTTTGACAAAGACTACGCTTACCTACCCCACAGTTCACTTTTGTCGTTTGAAGAAATCACCCGCGTGGCCCGGCTGTTTGCCGCCCACGGTGTGCGCAAAATCCGTCTGACGGGCGGTGAGCCGCTGCTGCGAAAAAACCTGGAGGTGCTGATCGAGCAGCTTGCCGCTCTGCGCACTGTCGATGGTCAGCCACTGGACTTGACCCTCACCACCAATGGCTCACTGCTCACACGCAAGGCGCAAGCCCTCAAAGCTGCTGGTCTGAACCGCGTGACGGTGAGCTTGGATGGGCTGGACGACGCCGTGTTTCGCCGCATGAACGACGTGGATTTCCCCGTGGCCGACGTGCTGGCAGGCATTGAGGCGGCGCGTGCAGCGGGTCTGGGCCAGGATGGCAAAGGCGGTGGTTTGAAAGTGAATATGGTCGTCAAACGCGGCACCAACGAGCAAGAAATTTTGTCCATGGTGCGGCACTTCAAAGGCACGGGCATTGTGTTGCGCTTCATCGAGTACATGGATGTGGGCGCGACCAACGGCTGGCGCATGGACGAGGTGCTGCCCTCGGCAGAAGTCGTCCAACTCATTCACGCAGAACACCCGCTGATTCAACTTGACCCCACGGTGGCGGGCGAAACCGCCGAGCGCTGGGGCTTTGCTGATGCCGCAGGCCGTCACGACAAAACCGCCGGTGAAATCGGCGTGATCAGCAGCGTGACGCAAGCCTTTTGCCACGACTGCAACCGCGCCCGCCTCTCCACCGAGGGCAAGCTCTACCTGTGCCTGTTTGCCACGCAAGGCCATGACCTGCGCAGCCTCATACGCACAGGGGCCAGCGACGCGGACATCGAATCCGCCATCGGCCACATCTGGCAGGGCCGCAGCGACCGCTACTCCGAGCTGCGCAGCACGATGGGCCCGGACACAACGACCTTGGCACCTGGCCAGCGCCGTGTCGAAATGAGCTACATAGGCGGCTAAAACAAAATGATTACTCCTCAAGAAATTACCGGCATCATCCTAGCCGGAGGCCGTGGCTCCCGCATGGGGGGCATAGATAAAGGTTTGCAAAACTTCAACGGCATGCCACTGGCCTTGCACACGCTGATGAGGCTGCAAATGCAAGTGGGGGCTGTGATGGTCAACGCCAACCGCAACCTAGCCGCCTATGAGTCGTTTGGCACCTCGGTATGGCCTGATGTGATCAGCGACTTTGCCGGGCCACTGGCGGGCTTTCTCACCGGGCTAGAGCGCTGCGAAAGCCCCTACCTAGTCACCGTGCCCTGTGACACACCGCTGTTCCCCTTGGATCTGGTATCCCGCCTGGCCGAAGCACTGGAGCGCGACGATGCCGACATCGCCATGGCCGCCGCCCCTGAACCCGATAAGGATGGGCACATGCATCTGCGCACCCAACCCGTGTTCTGTCTGCTGCGCATCGACCTCATGGAGAGCCTGGTGGCCTTCACCCAAGGCGGTGGCCGCAAGATTGACGCGTGGACGGCACAACACAAAACCGTGGTCGTGCCGTTTGACCAGCCCGGCGACAGTGCCCAGGCCTTTGCCAATGCCAACACGCTGACGGAGTTGCATCAACTTGAAAACCATTGAGCAAATCGGGGCCGAACTGCAAGGCTACGACCCACAGGCCTTGAGCGCGAGCGCCGTTAACGACTTTCTCTCGCGTCTGGTGGAGCCCATCACCGACACCGAAGAGCTGGGTTTGTTTGACGCACTGGGCCGCGTGCTGGCGCAGGCCGTCATCTCCCCCATCAACGTACCGCCGCACGACAACTCGGCCATGGACGGCTATGCCTTCAAGGGCGACCAACTGCGACCCGACGCGCCCTTGGTGTTGCGCGTGGTCGGCACGGCGTTGGCAGGCAAGGCCTGGTCCGGCCAAGCGGCTGCGGGCGAGTGCGTGAAAATCATGACCGGCGCCATCATGCCGCCGGGGCTGGACACTGTCGTGCCACAAGAACTCGTGACCGTTCGCACTGAGTCCGTCGAAGGGCTCGCGCAGGCTTCGACAAGCTCAGTCCGGACGGAAATCATCGACATCCCGCCCGGCCTTTTACAAGCTGGCGACAACCGCCGCCTGAAGGGTGAAGACGTCATGGCAGACCGGGAGGCGCTACAAAAAGGAGAGCTACTCACGCCTTCTTCACTTGGTCTTGCGGCCAGTTTAGGTATAAAAACCGTCTCCGTATTGAGGCAACTCAAAGTCGCGTACTTCTCCACTGGAGACGAAATCCTGAGCTTGGGCGAAACCCCACGCGAAGGTGCCGTGTTTGACAGCAACCGCTACACCGTCTTTGGCCTGCTCACACGGCTAGGCTGCCAGGTGATTGACCTGGGCGTAGTGCGTGACGACCCGGCCCTGCTGGAGGCCGCCTTTACCCAAGCGGCCCGTCAAGCCGACGCCATCATCACCAGCGGCGGCGTGAGCGTGGGTGAGGCTGACTTCACCAAAGCGATGATGAAAAAGCTCGGCGACGTGGCTTTTTGGCGCATCGCCATGCGACCTGGCCGCCCAATGGCGGTCGGAAGCATCCCCGTCCCAGATGAAGGTCGCAGTGCTGTTCTTTTTGGATTGCCCGGTAACCCCGTGGCCGTGATGGTGACTTTTCTGGCCTTTGTGCGCCCAGCTCTCTTGCGCATGATGGGGGCCAACACCCCTGCCCCACCACTACTGCGCGCGCGCAGCACAGAAGCCATCCGCAAAAAACCGGGACGCACCGAGTACCAGCGCGGCACGGTGAGCACGGCACCCGACGGCTCTTTGCAGGTTCAGACCACGGGCAATCAAGGCTCAGGCGTCCTCAGCTCCATGGTGCAGGCCAACGGCCTGATCGTCTTGCACCACGCGCAGAGCAACGTTGCGCCGGGTGATGAGGTTGATGTGATGATGTTTTGGGGTGCCATCTGAAACCTGATCAAAAAATATTGCAAAGCGCCTGTCAACCTCTCCCAAAACTGCGCCGTTACACTAGTACCTCCGAAAAAATTTCGAGGATTTTTACACCTACTGTCACTCTTTAAGGAATTCCAAAATGAACAAACTCCTCGCTACCCTGATCGCCGGCCTGTTTGCTGTTGCTGCATTTGCACAAACTCCCGCTGCACCTGCCGCTCCCGCCATGCCTGCAGCAATGACAGCACCAGCAGCAACGGCCACCCCTGCCAAGGCCGACGCCAAAGCAGACGCCATGAAAATGAAGGAAGAAAAGGCCGCTGCAGCCAAGAAGGCAAAAGAAGAAAAAGCCGCAGCTCGCAAAGCCAAGGCAGAAGCCAAAAAAGCCAAAGCCGCAGCCAAGAAGGCAAAAGCTGAAGAGATGAAGAAGTAATTCAGCTCCAAGCCCCAAAAAGCCCGCCGCCTGCGGGCTTTTTTCTGTCTGAATCACGGCAAATCAACCGGTCTGCGCTACGCTACAGACCATCCCGCAACGATCCATCTCATCCCATGAAGCCCTTTTTCACTCACCTCGCCCTCTTGATGTGGACTCTGGCAAGCAGCGCACAGGCACAAGAAGCACCTCAATTGAATCTGACACGGCTACAACTCACGGCCGGCATGCATTTGATCGACACACAACTGGCCTTGAGCCCTGAGCACCGCACCATCGGCCTGATGTTCAGGAAAGAGATGCCGCAAAACGAAGGCATGTTGTTTGTGTTTGAACAACCTTCCGTCCAATGCTTCTGGATGAAAAACACACTGCTACCCCTGACTGCCGCATTTGTGGCTGACGACGGCGCCATCGTCAATCTGGAAGACATGAAACCGCAGACCACCAACTCTCATTGTTCGACCCAACCTGTGCGTTACGTGCTGGAAATGAACCAGGGTTGGTTTGCCAAGCGGGGCATCAAAGCCGGGACAAAGCTAGGTGGGAAACCCTTTATGAGCACTCGATAGAATGAAATCTCTGGGTGGCCTAAACGCCGCTTATCGTTTCAACAACCAAAGGATTCAACCATGAGTGCCATTTTTCAATCTCTGGGGCGTACCCTTCTAGCCGGAGTCGTTTTGCTGGTGATATTGGTACTGGCTGTGGGAGGCAACGTCAACCTGAGTCACGCATGGTCTACTTTTTTAATGCGCTGGATGCACGTGGTTTGCGCTGTCATGTGGGTGGGTTTGCTGTGGTATTTCAATTTTGTGCAAATCCCTTCTATGCCCAAAATTCCGGATGAGCAAAAACCCGCCATCAGCAAGGTGATAGCGCCCACCGCACTGTTCTGGTTTCGCTGGTCAGCACTGGCAACCGTGGTCACGGGCCTGCTCTTGGCCACCATGAGCGGCTACATTCTTTCGGCCTTAGGTCTGCAAAAACCGTTCATGGCCATTGGCATCGGTATGTGGTTGGCTCTGGTGATGGCTTTTAACGTATGGTTCATCATTTGGCCTAACCAACAAAAGGCACTGGGCCTGGTGACGGTGGAAGCCGTTGAAAAAGCCAAGGCTGCTCGCCTGGCGATGCTGACTTCACGTTTCAACACCATGCTCTCCATTCCCATGCTCTTTTGCATGGTCGCTCAGCAAAACGGCGGACTGTAAGCCGCTGTCTGAGCCCTAGAAGCAAAAAAGCCGACCCATGGGTCGGCTTTTTTGTGGGCGAAAGGAAAATATTAGGCGAAATTTTTCTCAGCAAATTCCCAGTTCACCAAGTTATTGAGGAAGGTCTCAACAAACTTTTGACGCAGGTTGCGGTAGTCGATGTAGTAGGCATGCTCCCACACATCAACCGTTAGTAAAGCTTTGTCAGCGGTGGTCAGTGGCGTGCCTGCTGCACCCATGTTGACAATGTCCACAGAGCCATCGGCCTTCTTGACTAGCCAAGTCCAACCTGAGCCAAAGTTGCCCACGGCTGATTTCACGAAAGCTTCCTTGAACGCAGCCGTGCTACCCCACTTGGCGTTAATGGCCGTTGCCAAAGCACCTGAGGGCTCGCCCCCACCCTGTGGTTTCATGCAGTTCCAGAAAAAAGTATGGTTCCAGATTTGGGCAGAATTGTTGTAAATACCACCACTCGATTTTTTGATGATGTCCTCAAGGGACATGTTCTCGAAATCAGTGCCTTTTTGCAGGTTATTCAGGTTCACCACATAAGCGTTATGGTGCTTGCCGTGGTGGAACTCCAGCGTTTCTTTGGAGTAATGCGGGGCCAGGGCATCAATGGCGAAGGGCAGTGCGGGAAGGGTGTGTTCCATGATTTTCTCTTGAGAGTTTATTGTTAAAAAGCAATGATTGTAGAAATTAATTGAGCCGTGGTCCGCCAACCGTGAGATCAACCTTGCCGTCGACAAGGTTGGCCTGCACCACTTGCCCCAAAAAAGTCTGTTCGACGCGAGATATGGGACGTCCATCCTCAGCCGTAAGCCAAGCATAACCTCGTTGCAAGACCAAGGTGGGATCCAACAACCCCAACCGCAAGTCTGCACGGTCCAGGCGATGCCGTATGTCTTCCAGCGAACGTTTGACTTGCAGGGGTTGCTTCTTTTCAAGGCCCTGTAGGTCATTTGCTTTTTGACTCAACTCACGGATCACAGAAAACCGCAGTCGCTGGGCCTTGGATGCCAAAGCCAGCCGCTGACGCGCAACCAACACGGATGGGCGTGCTAGCCGTGCCGACAAGGTATCGAGCCACTGACTCTGACGGTCAAGTCGTCGTACCAAGGCCGCTTGCAAGCGATCCTCCATCAGGTCGAGCGCACCCAACCAGACCGAGCGAGGTTGCGCGACCAGCTCAGCCGCCGCCGTGGGTGTGGGGGCACGCAGATCGGCCACAAAATCGGTAATGGTGAAGTCGGTCTCGTGCCCAACACCGCTCACGATAGGCACCGGGCTATTGGCCAGCGTGCGAGCGAGTTGCTCGTCATTGAAAGCCCATAAGTCTTCCAGTGATCCACCACCACGAACCAGCAAAATCACATCGATGGCAGGCGCAAGTTGGTACAAGTTTGACAGTGCCTTGACCAACTCGGACGGCGCCTGAGCACCCTGCACCAAGGCTGGCGCCAAAACTACCGGGATGTGAGGCACGCGACGCTTCAAGGCGCTCACCACATCGTGCAGGGCCGCCGCGCCTAGTGAGGTCACCACCCCGATGCCACGCGGCATCACGGGTAAGGCCCGTTTGCGGGCCGCATCAAACAAACCCTCGGCCTCTAGCTTGGCTTTAAGCCGGAGGAACTGATCAAACAGAGCGCCTTGGCCCGCCTGCGTCATCGATTCAACAATCAGTTGCAAATCACAACGCGGCTCGTACACGCCCAAGCGGCCACGCACCTCGACCCGATCTCCCTCGCGCGGATTGAAGTTCACCAACGTTGCGGCGCGGCGAAACATGGCACAGCGAATTTGCCCGCTTTCGTCTTTGAGCGAAAAGTAACAATGCCCGCTGGCTGCGCGCGAGAAGCCCGAAATCTCTCCGGCGACCGCAACAGGATTGAAGCGGGCCTCCAGCGCATCAGCAATGGCGCGGCATAGCGCGCCAACTGGCCAAATTCGTGGCGCCAGCACAGGAGGGTTGGCGTCAGACATGAGTCAAATCAAGGCGTCCGCAAGCATAGTCGAGTCCGATTGCTCCACAATTTTGTCGGATGGGTTGATACACGATTAACACCATGATGGATGGCGAATTTACGTTGCAAGTCTTTGATTTCATTGAAATTATTTCTGCTTAATTATTCATCTATCTGTCACAAGCCCGCATGAATGCGGGCTTGGCGTAGATATCAGGTGACTTCTTCACAAAGTTATCCACAATTTCTGTGGGTAGTCATACGGCAAGTAGGCTGGGCCATAATTGCACAGCATTTACCCCGTGGAGAGTACTTTTGTTTTTAATCATACAAGCCGCAGGTTGGCCCATCTGGCCCCTGATCGCCAGCTCTATTTTGGCCATGGCGCTCATCATTGAGCGCTTCATGAGCCTCAAGACTGCCAAGATTGCACCACCCAAATTGCTGGATGAGGCCCTAAGTGTTTCTCGCACGACCGTCCCCAGCGCAGAAGTCGTCAGTCAATTGGAGCAGAACTCGGCTTTGGGCGAGGTACTGGCCAGCGGTTTCCGTGCCCTGCATGCCGACCCGCTCTGTAGCGAGACTGATCTGCGTGCCACGATGGAAGGGTCTGGACGAGTCGTCGCACATCGTCTGGAGCGCTACCTCAACACCTTGGGCAGTATTGCCTCGGCCGCGCCGCTCATGGGTCTATTTGGCACGGTGGTTGGCATGATTGAAATTTTTGGCTCCCAGACCCCTTCGGGTGTGGCTACGGGTGGCAATCCGGCTCAACTGGCGCACGGCATCTCAGTCGCCCTGTACAACACGGCTTTCGGTCTGATTGTGGCCATTCCATCGCTGATTTTCTGGCGCTATTTTCGGGGCCGGGTGGATGAATACCTGCTCACGCTGGAGTTGTCCGCCGAGCGGCTGGCACGCCACCTCATCGCCCTGCGCAAGTAAACCGACGCCCCCACACAACGCTTTAACACGACGCATTGATAATCATGAATTTCCGTCACCGAACAAGAGAAGAGCCGGAGATCAACCTGATCCCCTTCATCGACGTACTGTTGGTGGTGCTGATTTTTCTGATGCTCACCACCACCTACAACAAATTCACCGAGATGCAGTTGCGTCTGCCGGTGGCCGACACTGACGCCCAGCGCGACTACCCCAAGGAGCTGGTGGTGGCAGTGAACAGTGAGGGTGCGTATGCCGTTAACAAACAATGGGTGGAGGGGCGCAGCCTGGAGGCACTCTCCAGCGCCATGCTCCAGGGTGCCAAGGCGGGCAAAGACACGGTAGTCATCATCAGCGCCGACGCCAGCGCCAAACACCAGGCCGTGGTGACAGTGATGGAGGCCGCGCGCCGTGCGGGTCTGACGCAAATCACCTTTGCCACACAGTCCTCGGTCAAGGCCGGGGGCAAATAATTTCATGTCTCTGGCATCGCAGCCAGTTTGGCAGCGCATCCTGACAAACCACTGGCAGCGTCGATCTGCGTTGACCTGGGTCGTGTGGCCGCTGTCCTTGCTCATGGGTCTTCTCGTGCAGCTCCGCCAAGGCCTGTACATGACCGGCCTGCTCCAGCGCCATCGGGTGCCCGTACCGGTCATCGTGGTGGGCAATGTGGTCGCGGGCGGTGCGGGCAAGACACCGGTGGTGATGGCCGTGGTGCGGCATTTGCAGGCGCGTGGTCTGCGGCCTGGCGTGATCTCTCGCGGCTACGGGCGGCACACACAGGACTGCCGCGAAGCCCATGCAGACAGCCCGGCCCGTGATGTGGGCGATGAGCCCGCACTCATCAAACGCACGACCACAGTGCCCGTATTCGTGGCCAGACGGCGGATCGACGCTGCACGGACCCTACTGACCCAGTACCCTGACACCAACGTACTGGTCTGTGACGATGGTCTACAGCACTACGCGCTAGCGCGTGATATCGAGGTCTGCGTGTTCGATGATCGGGGCGTGGGCAATGGTTTTTTGATGCCCGCTGGCCCCTTGCGCGAACCCTGGCCGCGTGGGGTCGATCTGGTGCTGCACACCGGTACGCGACCGACCTTCACCGGGTTCACAGCGTCCCGTGCGCTAGCCCCCTACGCTTTGCGCGCCGACGGCAACCGGGTTAACTTGGCCACGTTGGCCACGTCAGGCCAATCCCTGCTGGCTTTGGCCGCCATCGCTCAGCCCCTGGCTTTTTTCATGATGCTTGAAGCACAGGGTTTAGTGCTGGCACAGACACAAGCGCTTCCAGATCACTATGATTTTCATGGCTGGTTATGCCCATCGGATAAGGATTACACCCTACTTTGCACTGAGAAGGACGCCGTCAAACTGTGGGAAAAATACCCTGATGCGCTGGCCGTGCCGCTGGCGTTCACGCCTGAGCCCGCCTTTCTGACCGCGCTTGATGCGTTGCTCACCCCTCTACTCGATGCAGCGCAACACACGACGCTATCATCCACGCATGGACACACGACTTCTTGAATTACTGGTCTGCCCCGTCACCAAAGGGCCTCTGACCTATGACCGCGAAAAACAGGAACTGATCTCGCACAGCGCGCGCCTAGCCTACCCGGTGCGAGACGGCATTCCCGTCCTGCTGGAAAATGAAGCACGCCCACTCACAGACGAGGAACTCGGGCTGTGAGCACCGTCCATCTTTCAGACCAGGAACTTGGACTGTGAGCTTCACCGTCCTCATCCCCGCCCGGCTGGCCTCCACCCGGCTGCCGGACAAACCCTTGGCGGACATTGGCGGCCTACCCATGATCGTGCGGGTCGCACAACGCGTGCAAGGCGGCGTGCCACCGGCGACCCGCATCGTCGTCGCAGCCGACAACGAGCGCATCACCGCTGCCTGCTCCCAGCACGGCGTACAAGCCCTTTTGACACGCACCGACCACCCCAGCGGCAGTGACCGCCTGGCCGAAGCCTGCGACCTGTTACAACTGCGGGACGACGAGATCGTCGTTAATGTGCAAGGCGATGAGCCGTTGATTGACCCGTCTCTCGTCATGGCCGTGGCCGAGTTGCTGCAGCAACGCCCCGAAGCCAGCATGAGCACGGCGGCCCACCCCATCACTGAGTTAGCAGAATTTCAAAACCCCAACGTGGTCAAGGTCGTGCTGGATGCGCGCTCGCTCGCCCTGTACTTCAGCCGCTCGCCCATTCCCTACCCGCGTGACGATGCCCGCGCGTTGCCCAGCCCTCTGCCCTTGCGCCACATCGGCATCTACGGCTACCGGGCCGGCTTTTTGCGTCAATTCCCCAAACTGGCCCAAGCTCCGATGGAAGTCACCGAGGCATTGGAACAATTACGAGCCATGTGGCACGGCCACCGCATCGCCGTCCATGTGACACCCCATGCACCCGGCCCAGGCGTTGACACGCCGCAAGACTTGGCACGTGTTCGTCAGTTGATGGCAAGCCGGGCGTGATATTCTCCACGCGCACAAACTGATGAACACGGCACTGTAGTGCTGCCGAGTCCATCAACAGATAACAAACGACTCAAGGAAACCCATGAAACTGATTTTGCTGGGCGCACCCGGTGCCGGTAAGGGCACGCAAGCCGCTTTCATCTGCCAGAAATACAACATTCCGCAAATCTCCACTGGCGACATGCTACGTGCGGCCGTCAAAGCGGGGACCCCGCTGGGCCTGCAAGCCCAGGCCATCATGGCCTCGGGTGGTTTGGTGAGTGATGACCTCATCATCAACCTCGTGAAAGAACGCATCGCTCAAGCTGATTGCGCACACGGCTTCCTGTTTGATGGCTTTCCGCGCACCCTTCCACAGGCTGATGCCATGAAGGCCGCAGGCGTGAAGCTTGACTACGTGCTGGAGATTGATGTGCCCTTTGACGCCATCATCGAGCGCATGAGCGGACGTCGCTCGCACCCACCATCAGGTCGCACCTATCACGTCACCTTCAACCCACCCAAGACCGCAGGCTTGGACGACGTGACCGGTGAGCCGCTGGTGCAGCGCGAAGACGACAAGGCCGAGACCGTTAAAAAACGCTTGGATGTGTACAGCGCCCAGACCCGCCCTTTAGTTGACTACTATAGCCAATGGGCCAAGAACGACCCCGCAGCAGCGCCGCAGTACCGCGCTATCAGCGGTATGGGCAGTGTGGACGACATCACGGTGCGGGCGATGAATGCACTTGGGCATTGAACCCTGGCACCTGTTCAAAACAGATCGATATCGCTGACTTTGGTTTCGTTTTTAAAGAGACCAATGTTCACCAGATCAGCATGACTGCAAACCCGATTGCGGCCATTATTTTTGGCGTAGTACAACGCTTGGTCTGCTTTTTCACAGGCCGTCGTAGGCGAATCTCTTACCTGAACTTCAGCCAATCCCACACTGGCAGTCAGACAGCCGACTTGGGGGAATTTTGAAGCTTCCATTTGCCTGCGAAATCGTTCCACCATTTGGAAAACCGCTGCGTCGTCTGAAGAACGCAGAAGAATCACAAACTCTTCCCCACCGAAACGGTAAATTCGGTCTGAGCCACGAAATGATTTTTTAAGACTGCGTGCCACCAAAATCAGCACCTCATCACCAATCTGGTGACCAAAATCATCGTTAACCCGCTTGAAATGATCGATATCAACCATAGCCAGCCAGAACCGCTCGCCCGACTCTTTCCGGCGCATGGGAACCAAGCTGTGAACATCAATGACACCCTGTTCAACCGACAAGGGAGCGTCCACAGTCGGTGAAGAACTGTCCCCGAGCAGTTTATAAAAAGTGTCGTCAAAGGACTTGCGGTTGAGCAAACCGGTAAGCGCATCACGCTCAGAGACCGAAAAGAGACTGTTCATATTCCGATACACATGCAACAGCCGTGCGACGCTGTCCTGCTCTTTGTTGGTCAGTCGCTGGTTTGAATAAATCTCAACAACACCCGTTTCCTCAGTCCAAGAGGTAGAAAATAAAGGCAAACAACTCCCCCACGCTCCAGCGTATTCTTCGACTTCCAGCTCAACTAGCAACCGCGTCTCTAGACACTGCTGACGCTGTGTGAATTCTTGCAAAGGTGGTAGCAGCCTGAAATCTAAGCGAAGTGAATCACACACCTCCACAGCACACCCCGACTTTTGGACAGTCAGTGGCAACCACCGTGGGTTGATCGCATCACTGACCACCCCATACAGCGCCACACTCAGAGGTTGGAGCAAATCCATCAGGGCATTTGTCAAGGCCAAGTCGAGCGACTCTCGGTCACGCGGATTGGTCAATCCAGCAAGGTGATCAGTCAAAGAGGGCATACAATCTCTTGGGGGTTTTGATATTTTTGAGGTTTTCCCTAGCCTCTTATCGACAAACTTGAGTCTGACTTAAATCAGACTCAACATTAATGCCACTCGGGCTTTGACGGGAGACAGTCCTTGTGAACTCTGAAAACTCACACCAGGCTTGACCGCGGCAGAACCCAATAAACATCGGCTGGCAATCACCACCCTCACGCCAGACACTTGAGCCCTAAGCAAGGCGGCCTCCAGCGCGTGGTGCAGCGTGCCATTACCCGTGGCCGCCACCACCAAGCCCTGCACCGCAGGCGCCCCAAAGCGCTGGGCCACGTCTGCGCTCACCAGTGCATCTACCGTCGCACCTTGCGCTGCCGCGTGACTCATCACAATTTCCACGCGTGGCCATTGTTTGATATTTGCTATGTTTTCAATAGCTGCTTGTGCATATATCCATTGGCATACAGGCCAATTTCCGTCTAAAAAAATCCGATCATCATGCACCCGACCCACAACCCCAGCATCACCTGAACTGAAAGCATCTAGCCGAGTCGGGTGTACCTTTTGCACCGCTTGAGCGCTATGGATAGTGCCTGCACAAACCACCATCACGCCCTGGGCAGCCGAATGCGCGGCCACGGTCAAGGCATCCTTCAGATTCTGTGGGCCGTCGGCATCCACCGCAGTAGCCGGGCGCATGGCGCAGGTCAGCACGACAGGTTTGCTGGGTGACAGCACCGCGTGCAACAAATAAGCGGTCTCCTCCAGCGTGTCTGTGCCATGGGTGATGACCAGACCCTGAACGTCAGGCTGGGCCAGCCAGTAAGCGCAGCGCAGAAGCAAATGCTGCCAGATCTGCGTCTCCATGTCCTTGCTGTCGATTTGCACCACCTGCTCCGCGTGCAGCTCGCAGGGGAACTGTGCCATCCCAGGCACAGAAGCCAGCAAGGTCTGCACGCCTCGAATGGCAGCGTGGTAACCGATCGCGTCATCTGCACTCGCAGCTTCGCCGGCAATCGTGCCGCCTGTGCCCAAAACCACTATTTTTTGATGAATCACTTGCAAACTTCTAAAAACTGGTTAAAAATACAGTTACTGGTTATTAATCCAGTTAACTCTCCCGCTTACCCAAGGAGTCAGCATGATGGATCAGACCCCCTACCCAGTCAAACTAACCGCTCGCCAGCAACAAATTCTGGAACTCATCCAAAGTGCCATCGCACGCACTGGTGCGCCACCAACCCGTGCTGAAATTGCCACCGAGCTAGGCTTCAAATCCGCCAACGCTGCTGAAGAACACCTTCAGGCCTTGGCCCGAAAAGGTGTGATTGATTTGGTCAGCGGCACCTCTCGCGGTATCCGGCTCAAGAGCGACGCACTACGATCCATCAACGAATCTCGAACACAACAATTCACCTTGCCCAGCTTTGCCCAGCTCGCACTGCCCCTGATTGGGCGAGTGGCTGCCGGCTCACCCATTCTCGCGCAGGAACATGTCGATCAAACCTATTACGTTGAAAACAGCCTGTTCCAGCGTAAGCCCGACTACCTGCTCAAGGTGCGCGGTATGTCCATGCGTGACGCCGGCATCATGGACGGCGACCTGTTGGCCGTGCAAGCCAGCAAAGAAGCCAAAAATGGGCAAATTGTGGTGGCGCGACTTGGTGATGAAGTCACCGTCAAACGGTTTCGTCGCAACAAGGACTTGATCGAACTTCATCCCGAAAATCCCGACTACCAAACCATCGTGGTCGAGCCTGGTGAGCCCTTCGAGATCGAGGGTCTGGCCGTTGGCCTGATCCGCAACACCATGCTGATGTAACGTCAACACAAAAAAGAAAGGCTAACCATGAACATCGCTTTATTTGCGGCCCCAAGCCTGTGGTCTCCACTCCAAGGTTTACTACGCCGCTTCATATCGAGTGAATTCCCTATGCGTGTTGGAAAATGCTCAACGCCCTGCACATCGAGCCTGCATGTCAGCCCCAAACCAGCTCGACTGGTACAGCGAAGGCCATTAAGAGTTGTTCGAATTCTGGAAACCGGCCAATCCGCAACCCAAGTCGGTCGCATGGTGATCTCCGGTCGCATGGCCGATGTCTGCGCTGAACTAGAACGACTGGCGGCTTGCGAAGCCACTTCACATTGAAATCACAAGGTCTTCTTCACCTAGAGATGAAACGGTTGATCGGGAGGCAAAATAGGTGCTCTGCACAAGGCACAATAGAGGTATGAATATTGTGATTTTGGACGACTACCAAGATGCCGTTCGCAAGCTCGAATGCGCCACCAAACTCGAGGCCTACCCTGCCAAGGTTTTTACCAATACGGTCAAAGGTCTAGGGCAACTTTCCGTTCGACTAAGGGATGCTGATGTGATCGTTCTGATCCGCGAACGCACTCACATCTCTCGCGCGCTGATCGAGAAACTTCCCAAACTCAAACTGATTGTTCAAACTGGTCGTATTGGCAATCACATCGACATCGCCGCCTGCACCGAGCGCGGCATTGCTGTAGCCGAGGGAACGGGCTCCCCAGTAGCCCCGGCTGAGTTGACTTGGGCCTTGATCATGGCAGCCATGCGCCGCCTGCCCCAATACATCGGCAACCTGAAGCACGGAGCTTGGCAACAGTCCGGCCTGAAAACTGGCTCCATGCCACCTAATTTTGGACTAGGTACGGTGCTCAAGGGCAAAACCCTCGGCATCTGGGGTTACGGGAAAATCGGCCAACTGGTAGCCAGCTATGGCCGCGTTTTCGGCATGCGGGTTGTGATCTGGGGGCGTGAAGCTTCGAGGGAAAAAGCGGTGTTGGACGGCCATGAAGTCGCATCGACTCGGGATGAATTTTTCTCAAGCTGCGATGTGCTCACCCTACATCTGCGTCTGAACGAAGAAACGACCGAAATCGTCACGCTGGAAGACCTGCTGCGAATGAAGCACACTTCGCTCATCGTCAACACATCGCGCGCTGAATTAATCGAGGCGAACGCGCTGATCAGTGCCCTTAACCGTGGCACACCAGGCATGGCAGCGATTGACGTGTTCGAAGCCGAACCGATTTTGCAAGGCCATGCGCTTTTGCGCCTTGAGAACTGTATTTGCACGCCACACATTGGCTACGTAGAACAAGACAACTACGAACTCTATTTCGGAACCGCCTTTGACAACGTGGTGAACTTCATCAAGGGCACACCTACCAACATCGTCAACCCCGGCGCGCTTCAGGTTAGACGCTAACCAAGCCGAGGCATTAGCCCTGCCAGATAAGGCTATTCATTTCTTGACCTGCACGGTCCTGGACTTGAGGTGTTTCCAGTTTGTTAAGCGCCACAGCCCGGAGCAGCAGTAGCTCTCGGAATGCCTGGAGATCAAAAACCTCATCAAAAGAGGGGTTAAGGTCGGTATAAATAAAGCTATTAATGACATCAACCACCTGTGGTGAAGTCCAATACATACTAATTTCTGCAAGTGCCACTTGGTAGGTCGATAAACCTCGGCCCTCTTCCCTGAATTCGGCATAGTCGGGAACATGCACTTTGAACAAGCGGCTAAATTTCTCACTCAATAATCTGTACTCATCCCGCATGCCCGTATCGTGATAAATCTTGAGTAAATCAAGATAAACCATCGGGTTGACTTTTTCATCGTCATGAATAGCAGCATCCAAAATTTGAATCGCTTGATCTGATTGACCCAAGGAAACCAAAAAATCAGCATGCTGACAGGGATCTGTATTAGCGCTCGGTTTATTGAATCGCAGCTTGTTTTTAAGGGACTTAGGGATT
>CANCAO010000003.1 GCA_947374105.1 Comamonadaceae bacterium
CCACCGAGCGCATCGAGGTGTTGCGTGGGCCGATGGCGTTGCTGTATGGGAATTCATCCGGCGGTGTGATCCAAGCCTTCACACGCGAGGCCTCCGAGCAGCCCGAGTTCGACGCGCAGTACTACGCGGGCTCATTCGGCATGCACCGCAACGACTTGCAATTTGCATCACGTATCGGCGAGGTCGGCTTGGTCGCCGACTACAGCACCTTCGACACCAACGGCTACCGCGACAACAGCAAGACCGAGCGCAAGCAGTTCAACGGCAAACTCAACTTTGGCCCGGACGAAAAGACGCGGGTCAACCTGGTGTTCAATCAGTTCGACATGCCCTTGGCGCAAGACCCGCTGGGTTTGACGGCGGCGCAGCTTGCCGCCAATCCGCAGCAGGCGGGCACCAACGCCATCAGCCGCAATGTTAGAAAGACGGTGCTGCAAAACCAGGTTGGCGCGTCGCTGACCCACGCGCTGGATGCAGATCGCTCCGTCACGGCACGGGCCTACTACGGCACACGCGACAACCTGCAATACCAAGTGGGCATAGCACCCGCCACCCCCACCGGCGCATGGGTCGGTCTGAACCGCGACTACTACGGCTTGGGTCTGCAGTACAACGCCAAGACCCAGATCGCCGCAACCCCCGTGCGCTGGGTAGCCGGTTACGAGTTTGACCGCTCGCGCGAGAAGCGCCAGGGCGGCTCCGCTGCGCTGGGTGAGAAAACAAGCACCACGCGTGACGAGATCAACCAGGCCGAAAACAGTGACCTCTTTGTGCAAGCCACGGCACTCGTTTCAGAAAAAATCTCATTGATCGGTGGTCTGC
Organism: Comamonadaceae bacterium; assembly: GCA_947374105.1. Classification (GTDB taxonomy): domain Bacteria; phylum Pseudomonadota; class Gammaproteobacteria; order Burkholderiales; family Burkholderiaceae_C; genus CANCDA01. Next base: position 823 of record CANCAO010000003.1, read on the forward strand.
GCTACAGCACCGTGCGCATGGTCAGCGATGACAACTATGTGGTCGACGGCAACGGCTCGGGCAACACGTCCTTCAACGCCGCCAGCCCGGTGCTGGGCGTGACCTACCATGCCAGCGACGCGGTCAATCTGTACGCCAACTATGGCAAAGGTTTTGAGACCCCCACCCTGGCCGAGATGGCCTACAACGGTGCGGGCACGCCCGCCTTCAACACGGCGCTCAATGCGTCCAGCAGCCAGCACTACGAGCTGGGTGCGAAGTGGGCACCCAGCGCCCGTTCGCGCTTGGACTTCACGCTGTTCCAGATCAATTCCACCGATGAGATCGTGGTGGCCAGCAGCTCAGGTGGCAACTCCACCTTCAAGAATGCGCCGGGCACCAGCCGCAGCGGTTGGGAGTTGGCCGGGCGCACCTTGTTTAGCCCGCAGTGGAGCGGCACATTGTCAGCGTCGATGGTAGACGCCCAGTTCACCCAAACATTCACCTCTGCCACTGGCGCTACCCCCGTTACAGTGGCTTCAGGCAACAAAATTCCCGGTATCCCGCAAAGCTTTTTGTTTGCGGAGTTGCTGTGGTCTAGCCAGGCCCAGGATGCTGTCAAACGTTCACGCAGTCTGAGTGGTCTGGGCACGCGCGCGGGGGCGGAGCTGGTCAGTGCAGGTCGACTGTATGCCAACGACACCAACACCGCGACGGCTGATGGCTACACCACGCTCAATCTCAAAGCCAGCCACGGCTGGGCGTTGGGCAAAGGCAGCTTGACGGCTTATGGCCGCATCGACAACGCGACCGATCAGCGTTATGTCGGCTCGGTCATCGTCAACCAAGCGTCGTCACAGTTCTATGAACCCGCGCCTGGCATCAACTGGACGCTGGGTTTGCGGCTGATGGTGCCGCTGTAAGCTCGCTGTGATGTCGCTATGCCGCTTCAGTGCTGAAGCTGCGCGTGCGCAAACCCGCTAGGTCCAGCACCCGCACGCCGCCATACTCCACCCGGATCACGCCCTGCGCCTCCAGTGTGGTCAGCGCTTCGTTCACCCGCTGTCGCGATAGACCCACCAGATAGGCCAGTTCTTGCTGGGTGATACGCAGCACCTCACCCACCCCTGAATACAGGGCTGGGTTGAATAGCGCGGCCAGATTGCGCGCCACGCGCAGGTTGGGGTTGTTCATGCGGTCAATCTCGCGCGCGGCGATGAACTGCCCCAGCCGCTCATTGATCTGGTTCATCACAAATCGGTTGAAGCCCAGTGAATGGTCTAACAGCCGATGAAAAGTCTCGACCGGCAAACCGGCCACCTCGCTTTTGCGCAAAGCCTGGATGTTGTAGCGGTAGCTTTCGCGCTTGAGCACTGTGCCCTCGCCAAACCAGCCACCGGGTGGCACGCCCGTGAAGGTCATGGGGTGGCCGTCGGCGCTGTCGGTGCTCATCTTTAGTAGACCTTCCACCACACCAAACCAGTAGGTGACGGGGCGGCCGACGCGGCATATCAAATCCCCCGGCAGGGCCTGGCTGATGGTGAGATCGGCCAAGGCAATGGCGCGTTCATTCGGTGAGAGGTGCGGCAGCCAAGGGATGTTGGTTAGCTCAGCGGGGGTGAGCGAGCGGCGGCGTTGAAACAGGGTTGGCGAGGAGGACATGATCGAAAAACGAGCAAAACAAGGGTAAACACTGACTAGGGACTACCCTAGATTGTCGCCGGAACGACAACATAACGTCAAACACGGGTGCAAGATGCACTCGGTTCATCGCACTTCACCTCAGGATTTCGGAATGCAGACGACTTTTCCTCGACTTCTCATGCAGCACGCTGCAAAGCGACCGGCCGAGCCCGCCATGCGCGAAAAGGAATACGGCATTTGGCAGGCTTTAAGCTGGTTGCAGTTGAGCGAGATGGTCAAGGCCATTGCCTGTGGTCTGCACCAGGCCGGACTGCAACGCGGTGAGCACATGGTGGTCATTGGGGCCAATCGCCCGCGCCTGTACGCCACCATGCTGGCTGCGCAGTCGCTCGGTGCCATTCCCATTCCGCTTTACCAAGATTCCGTTGCCACCGAGTGCGTGTTCCCGATGCAAAATGCTGAGGTGCGCTTTGCCCTGGTGGAAGACCAGGAGCAGGTGGACAAGATGCTGGAAGTGCGCGAGCAGTGCCCCCAGTTGACTCATATTTTTTACGATGATCCGCGTGGTCTGCGCAATTACGAGGAAAGTGGCTTGAGCTCGCTTGACGAGCTGCTGGTCGTTGGCAAAGCCTTCGCCGCGCAACACCCCGTCTTCTTTGACGAGCAGGTTCAGCTCGGGCAGCCGTCTGACGTCGCAGCTCTCTTTTTCACATCTGGCACTACAGGCCAGCCCAAAGGTGTGGTGCACACCCACCACACCTTGACGGATCGCGCGGAAGCGGGAGCGGAGTTTGACCACCTCACCGAGCATGAGGAAGTGCTGGCTTACCTGCCGCCGGCTTGGATTGGACAAAACTGCTTTAGCTATGCGCAGTGGCTGGTCTGCGGCTATGTGGTGAACTGCCCCGAGTCGTCCAGTACCGTGACGATTGACCTCAAAGAGATTGGCCCCACTTACTATTTTGCCCCGCCGCGTGTGTTTGAAGGCCTGCTCACCAGCGTGATGATTCGTATGGAAGACGCCGGGGCAGTCAAACGCGCCATGTTCCACAGCTTCATGGCCTTGGCTCAGCGCGTGGGGCCAACGCGCATGGACGGCAAGCCCATAGGTGTGCTCAACACACTTCTGTACGGCCTGGGCAACCTGTGTGTATATGGCCCGCTGCGCAACAGCTTGGGTTTTAGTCGGGTGCGCGTGGCCTATACCGCCGGGGAGGCGATTGGCCCGGACCTGTTCAGCTTTTATCGCTCCATTGGCATTAACCTCAAGCAACTCTACGGATCGACCGAAACTGCCGTGTTTGTCTGCCTTCAGCCCGACAACGAAGCCCGTGCCGACACCGTGGGCGTGCCTTGCAAGGGTGTGCAGATCAAGGTGGCGGAGAATGGCGAAGTGCTGGTCAAGTCCGAGGGCTTGCTCAAGGAATACTACAAAAACCCAGCCGCTACTGCCGAGGTGCTCACCGCTGACGGTTGGTACCACACCAGCGACGCAGGCTTCATCGACGCGCAAGGCCACTTGAAGATCATCGACCGCGTGAAAGACGTGGGTCGTATCAAAGGCGGTGCGTTTGATGGTGCCATGTTTGCTCCAAAGTACGTGGAAAACAAGCTCAAATTCTTCCCGCAAATCAAGGAAGTGGTGGCCTATGGCGATCAGCGTGAGAAAGTCTGCGTGATGATCAACATCGACTTTGACGCCGTGGGCAACTGGGCCGAACGCCGCAACTTGCCCTACGCGGGTTACACCGATCTGGCGCAAAAACCCGAGGTCTATGAGTTCATCCGAACGTGCGTGGAAAAAGTCAACGCTGACCTGGCCGCTGACGCGCTCTTGGCGGGCAGTCAGATTAGCCGTTTTCTGGTACTGCACAAAGAACTGGACGCTGATGACGGCGAGCTGACCCGCACCAACAAAGTCCGGCGCGGCTTCATTGCCGATAAATACCTGCCGCTGGTCGATGCGCTGTACGGCGGCAAAACCGAGCAATTCATTGAAACCGTGGTGAAGTTCGAGGATGGCCGCAGCGGCAGCGTGAGCGCAACGCTGAAGATATCCGATGCCAAGACCTTTGCCCCTGTGAAAGCTGCAGCATGAGCCAGAAGAAAATAGGTGACGTCATTCTTGACGTCAAAAATATCAGCCTGCGTTTCGGCGGCGTCAAGGCCTTGACCGACATCTCATTCAACGTGAAAGAGCATGAAATCCGCGCCATCATCGGCCCCAACGGTGCGGGCAAAAGCTCCATGCTCAACTGCATCAACGGGGTGTACACGCCGCAAGAGGGCAACATCACCTTTCGCGGCAAGACCTTCTCACACATGGACTCGCGCCAAGTCGCCGAGATGGGCGTGGCGCGCACCTTTCAGAACCTGGCGCTGTTCAAAGGCATGAGCGTGATCGACAACATCATGTCGGGGCGCAACCTCAAGATCAAAAGCAACATCTTCCTGCAAGCTTTGCGCATCGGCCCGGCTGAACGTGAGGAAACCCTGCACCGTGAACAGGTCGAGCACATCATCGATTTTTTGGAAATCCAGGCCTACCGCAAAACCCCTGTGGGTCAGTTGCCCTACGGTTTGCAAAAGCGGGTGGACCTTGGTCGCGCGCTGGCTATGGAGCCGCAGGTGCTGCTGCTGGACGAACCCATGGCCGGCATGAACGTGGAAGAGAAGCAGGACATGAGTCGCTTCATCCTGGACGTGAACGACGAGTTCGGCACCACGGTGGTTTTGATTGAGCACGACATGAGCGTGGTGATGGACATCTCGGACCGAGTAGTTGTGCTCGACTACGGCAAAAAAATCGGTGACGGCACGCCCGAAGAGGTGCGTAACAACCCGGATGTGATCAGTGCTTACCTTGGGACGAATCATTAATCATGGCCTTCTTTCTTGAAACCCTTCTCGGCGGCCTCATGGCGGGCATGCTGTATTCGCTGGTGGCACTTGGCTTTGTGCTGATCTTCAAAGCCTCCGGTGTTTTCAATTTCGCGCAAGGTGCCATGGTGCTGTTCGCTGCCTTGGCCATGGCCCGCTTTGCGGAGTGGTTTCCCCAATGGACGGGCATGGAGAACCCGGTGCTGGCCAACGTGGTGGCCTTTGTGTTGGCGGGCGGGGTGATGTTCATTGTCGCTTGGTTGATCGAATGGCTGGTGCTGCGTCATCTGGTGAATCAGGAGGGCACGACGCTGTTGATGGCCACCTTGGGTATTGCGTATTTCCTGGAGGGTCTTGGGCAAACCATTTTTGGCGACAGCATCTACAAAATTGACGTCGGTATGCCCAAGGACCCGGTGTTCATTTTTGACACCGTGTTTCCAGGGGGCATATTGGTCAATAAGGAAGATGTAATCGCTGCAGCCATAGCGGCATCACTGGTGGCGCTGCTTAGTTTGTTCTTCCAGAAGACCTCCACCGGTCGGGCACTGCGCGCGGTGGCCGATGATCACCAGGCCGCGCAGTCCATTGGCATTCCCCTCAACCGCATATGGGTTGTTGTGTGGTGTGTGGCTGGTGTTGTGGCGCTGGTGGCCGGCATGATTTGGGGTTCCAAGTTGGGCGTGCAGTTCTCACTGGCGACGGTGGCCTTGCGCGCGTTGCCCGTGGTGATTCTGGGTGGGCTGACCTCTGTGCCCGGCGCAATTATTGGCGGACTCATCATCGGCGTAGGCGAGAAACTGTCCGAAGTCTATTTGGGCCCCTTTGTCGGCGGAGGCATCGAAATCTGGTTCGCCTATGTCCTGGCGCTCGTCTTTTTGCTGTTCCGCCCACAAGGCTTGTTCGGTGAAAAAATCATTGACCGCGTTTAAGGAAGCTGCAACATGTTCTATCGCGAAAATGGCCAATTCAAAACCAGCTACCGGGCGGATCAACAGATATTCCCGATCACCCAGGATCGTATCGCCATCGGTCTCCTGCTCGTTGTGGCCTTGGTTCTGGTACCTGCGCTGGTCAGCGACTACGTCTTCACAGCTATCCTGATTCCATTCCTGATTTTTTCGCTGGCCGCACTCGGCGTGAACATCCTGGTGGGTTACTGCGGTCAGATTTCTCTGGGCTCAGGGGCATTCATGGCCGTGGGTGCGTATGGCGCTTTTAACTTCATGGTGCGCGTGCCAGGTATCCCCTTGATCGTCGCACTGATTCTAGGCGGGCTGTGCGCTACGTTGTTTGGTGTCCTGTTCGGTTTGCCGAGTTTGAGGGTGAAGGGGCTGTACTTGGCCGTGGCAACGTTGGCGGCCCAGTTTTTCAGTGACTGGATGTTTTTACGCATTAGCTGGTTAACCAACGACTCGCCCTCTGGCTCGGTATCAGTGGCCAATTTGCAGGTGTTTGGTGTGCCACTTGATGGGCCTATGAGTAAGTACTTTTTCTGCCTGTTTGTTCTGGGTGTCATCGCTCTGATGGCCAAGAATCTGGTGCGCGGTGCGATCGGGCGTGAGTGGATGGCCATCCGCGACATGGATGTGGCTGCTGCTGTGATCGGTATCCGTCCCATGTACGCCAAGCTCAGCGCTTTTGCAGTCAGCTCGTTCATCATTGGTGTGGCCGGAGCGCTTTGGGGCTTTGTCTATCTGGGGACATGGGAGCCGGCCGCCTTCTCGGTGGACCAGTCGTTCCGCTTGTTGTTCATGGTGATCATCGGTGGCATGGGCTCCATCATGGGCGGCTTCTTTGGTGCGGCTTTCATCGTGGTATTGCCGATATTTTTGAACTTGTTGTTGCCTGTGGCCGCTCGACTTTTTGGAGTCACCATTTCGACTGCCGGCGTTTCTCATGCCGAGTTGATGGTGTTTGGCAGTCTGATCGTCTGGTTCCTGATCGTTGAGCCCCATGGTTTGGCCAAGCTCTGGTCCACAGGCAAGCAGAAATTGAGGTTGTGGCCGTTCCCACATTGATCTGGTTTTTCGTGTTGCAAAACGTTTACTTAAAGGAGACATCCATGAATATTTCGAAACTCGTCATTGCCGTAGCCGCAGTGGTCGCGGGCGCATCGTCCCTGACGACCAGCGCCTTCGCCCAGGCCAAGGAGCAGTTCTTTCCGCTGCTGTCCTACCGAACTGGCCCTTACGCGCCCAACGGTGTGCCTTGGGCCAATGGCAAGCAGGACTACCTCAAGATGATCAATGCGCGTGATGGGGGCGTCAATGGCGTCAAGCTCACGTTCGAAGAGTGTGAAACCGGCTACGCCACCGACCGTGGTGTGGAGTGCTATGAACGTCTGAAAACCCGCCCCGGTGTCGCACTGGTCGACCCGCAGGCCACTGGGATTACTTTTGCGTTGACCGAGAAAGTGGTCGCCGACAAGATCCCGCTCATCACTTTGGGCTATGGCTTGTCTGTGGCGCAGGACGGCATTGCGTTCAAGTGGAATTTTCCACTCATGGGCAGCTACTGGACCGGCGCTGACATCCTGATTCAGCACCTCGCCAAGGAACTGGGCGGCTTTGACAAACTCAAGGGCAAGAAAATCGCCTTGGTTTATCACGACAGTCCGTTTGGCAAAGAGCCTATCCCGGTGCTGCAGGAGCGTGCCAAGATGCACGGCTTCGAGTTGCAGATGCTGCCCGTGACGGCACCCGGCGTGGAGCAAAAAGCCACCTGGTTGCAAGTGCGTCAGAGTCGTCCCGATTTTGTGTTCCTCTGGGGTTGGGGTGTGATGAACTCCACCGCGCTCAAAGAAGCTCAGGCCACGGGTTATCCGCGTGACAAGATGTACGGCGTGTGGTGGGCTGGTGCCGAGCCAGACGTGAAAGACGTGGGCGAGGGCGCCAAGGGCTACCACGCTCTCGCGTTGAACACCGCCAGCCAGACCCCGAAAGTGATTCAAGACATTCTGAAGCACGTACACGCCAAGGGCCAGGGTACGGGACCGAAGGATGAGGTTGGTCAAGTGCTTTACACGCGCGGCGTGATGATTCAAATGCTGTCCGTGGAGGCGGTGCGCCGCGCACAAGAGCGCTTTGGCAAGGGCAAAGTCATGACCGGCGAACAAGTACGTTGGGGCCTGGAGAATCTGGCGCTGGACCAGAAGAAGTTGGATGTGCTGGGTTTTAACGGCGTTATGCGCCCACTCAGTACGTCTTGTGCGGATCACATGGGTTCGACCGCCGCACGCATCGAAACATGGGATGGCAAAAAGTGGAGCATCACTTCCGATTACATCGAGGCGGATGAGCAAATTCTCAAGCCCATGATCAAGGCGGCAGCGGATAAATACCTCGCTGACAAAAAGATGACGCGTCGCACCCCGGCGGATTGCCAATCCTGATTTGCTGCGCAAATCAGGTTGGCAATGCTTGCCTGAATTGACGAACCCTCCCCAACCCCTCCCTTGGAGGGGCGGGCGGCTCTCACGAGCCGCTAACGCAAAGCGCAGTGCAGCTGCCCTTTGCGTTGGTTAAACCGGATACATCATGAGCACTCCAAACATCGTTCTCAACGTCAACGGCATCGAGGTCATTTACAACCATGTGATCCTGGTGCTCAAAGGCGTCTCTCTGCAGGTGCCCGAGGGCGCCATCGTCGCTATTCTGGGCGGCAACGGTGCGGGTAAAACCACCACCTTGCGAGCTATCTCCAATTTGCTCAAGGGTGAGCGTGGCGCGGTCACCAAGGGCAGTATCGAGTTGCGCGGCGAGCGCATCGAAAATCTCTCTCCCGCCGATCTGGTGAACCGTGGCGTGGTGCAAGTCATGGAAGGCCGCCACTGTTTTGCCCACCTCACGCTGGAAGAAAACCTGCTGACCGGCGCTTACACACGCAAAGACAAGGCCGAGGTGGCGCGTAACCTGGAGAAGGTGTACGCTTACTTCCCGCGCCTCAAAACGCGGCGCAGTTCACAAGCGGCCTACACCTCGGGCGGTGAGCAACAGATGTGCGCCATTGGCCGCGCGCTCATGGCCAACCCCAGCATGGTGCTGCTGGACGAACCCTCCATGGGCCTGGCCCCGCAAATCGTCGAAGAGGTGTTCGAGATCGTCAAAGACCTCAACACCAAAGAGAAGGTCACTTTTCTGCTGGCCGAGCAAAACACCAATATGGCTCTGCGCTATGCCGACTACGGCTACATCATGGAAAGCGGGCGCGTGGTCATGGATGGCGTAGCCAGTGATCTGGCCAACAACGAGGACGTCAAAGAGTTCTACCTCGGCGTGGGCGGGGGTGAGCGCAAGAGTTTCAAAGATGTGAAGAGCTACAAACGTAGAAAGCGGTGGTTGGCCTGATTCTCCTGTTGAATTTACCTGTATGCCACGTAGATATTGCGTGAGCAGCTCCATTTTTTATAGCAAATTTTATCCTGGAGACCTGGATGAGTCCCACTTTTGATGCGCTGGAGATCCGCGCCCCCCTTGAGCGGGAAGCCGCCTTGATGGCTGCTTTGCCCCGCCAAGTAGCGCAGGCGCAGGCCCAGGCTTCGGCATTCACTGAGCTACTTTCAGGCGTCAAAGCGGCTGACATCAGCACCCGCGCCGCACTGGCCCAGCTCCCCGTCACCCGCAAGCATGAGCTGCTGGCGCGCCAACAAGCCCAGCGCAGCGTAGGCGGCAATCCGTTTGGCGGCTTCAGTGCCATCGGCTTCGGTGCGTCCATGCCGCGCGTCTTCGCCAGCCCCGGCACGATTTACGAGCCAGAAGGCGCGCAGCGTGACTACTGGCGCATGGCACGCGCCATCTATGCGGCGGGTTTTCGCCGTGGCGAGCTGATCCATAACTGTTTCAGCTACCATTTTGTTCCGGCGGGCTCCATGATGGAAACTGGGGCCCATGCCTTGGGCTGTACTGTGTTTGCGGGTGGCACGGGTCAGACCGAGCAACAGGTGCAGGCCATGGCAGAACTGCAACCGGCGGGTTATATCGGCACCCCCAGCTTTCTCAAAATCATTCTGGAAAAAGCCACCGAGATGGGCGTGACACTGCCCAGCGTCACAAAAGCCATGTTCGGTGGCGAGGCCTTTCCTCCCAGCTTGCGTGACTGGTACCTGGCCCACGGCATTGATGGCTACCAGTGCTACGCCACCGCCGACCTGGGCCTGATTGCCTACGAAACCCCGGCACGCGAAGGTCTGGTGCTGGACGAGGGTGTGATCGTTGAGATCGTGCGTCCCGGTACGGGTGACCCCGTGCCCGATGGCGAGGTGGGTGAACTGGTGGTGACCACCCTCAACCCCGACTACCCGTTGATCCGCTTTGGCACTGGCGACCTGTCGGCTGTATTGCCAGGCGCTTGTCCTACAGGCCGAACGAATACCCGCATCAAAGGCTGGATGGGGCGTGCCGACCAGACCACCAAGGTACGCGGCATGTTCGTGCATCCGGGTCAGGTGGACACTATTGTCAAGCGCTTCCCCGAAGTCATCAAGGCCCGCTTGGTGGTATCAGGTGAGATGGCCAACGACAGTATGATCTTGAAGATCGAGACACTCAATGGTTCACTGGACGGCCTGCAAGCCCGCATCAGCGAGGCGATTCGCGACGTGACAAAGCTGCGTGGCGACGTAGAATTTCAAATAGCAGGCAGCCTGCCCAATGACGGCAAAGTGATTGAAGACGCGCGCAGCTATAAATGAGAGTCCTTACCGAGGGGGCTGTGTCTTGCTTGGGGTCCGCCTGTGCGGCGGCTGTGTACGTAGTTCCCGTGCCCAATGTCTCGGGTCGTGAACTTAAACTGCAATCCTTAATTTTCGGAGATTTCCTAATGAAACGCTTGTTGGTACTGGCCGCTGCTGCGGCAAGCTTGGTCGTCCATGCGCAAACGGCTTTCCCCAGTAAACCCATTACCATCGTGGCGACATTTGCCGCCGGTGGCCCAGTGGACCGTGTGGCCCGCGACTTGGCCGAGGCCCTGCGCAAGCCCTTGAATGGCGCGGTCGTTCTGGTGGATAACGTGGTGGGTGCGGCTGGCTCTATAGCTGCCAACAAGGTGGCCAAAGCCAACCCCGATGGATACACCCTGATGCTGAACCACATCGGCATGGCTACCATGCCCACGTTGGTGCGCAATCTGCCCTTCAAGGTGGAGAGTGACTTTGAATACCTCGGTGTGGTTTCGGAAAACCCCATGACCCTGATTGCCAAGCCCCAAATGGCGGCGACCAATTTTGCCGAGTTGCGCAAATGGATCAATGAGAACAAGAGCAAGGTCAATCTGGGCAATGCGGGCGTCGGTTCAGCCTCTCATTTGTGCGGACTGTTGTTGCAAAGTGCGCTAGGCGTTGACATGACCACCGTGCCTTACAAAGGCACGGCCCCGGCCATGACCGACCTCATTGGCGGTCAGATCGACCTCCTGTGCGACCAGACCACCAACACCTCCAGCCAGATTGAAGGCAAGAAGGTCAAAGCCTATGCCGTGACCACCGCCAAGCGCCTGAGCACCCCCGCTCTCAAAGACCTGCCCACCTTGCAAGAAGCCGGTTTAAAAGGCGTTGAGGTCACGATCTGGAACGCCGTGTACGCCCCCAAAGGCACGCCGCCTGACGTGCTGGCCAAACTCAGCGCTGCCATCAAAGCCGCCGTGAAAGACCCCGAGTTCATCAAAAAGCAAGAAGGCCTGGGTGCCGTCGCTATTTCTGACAAGCGCGTGGAGCCTGCCGAGCACAAGAAGTTTGTGCTGGCCGAGATTGCCAAGTGGAGCCCCATCATTAAGGCAGCCGGCGTTTACGCCGATTGAACTTGCGATCCTGCACAATGAAGGCCGCCTGGGAAACTCGGCGGCTTTTTGCATTTAAGTACTTTGTGGGACAGACAGAAGCGTAGCGTAGCTCTGTCCTCAACTAATTAGGAGCCCCCATGCGTAAAACCACCCCCCGTCGACAGGCTTTGTTCGCCCTTGCTGCTACAGCTTTAATCCTGGCCTTACCCGTGGCAGCACAGAGCAACTGGCCTACCCGCCCCGTCAAAATCGTTGTGCCTTTTGCACCTGGCGGCACCACGGACATCCTGGCCCGTGCGATGGCCCCGGAGCTTTCCCGCGCCTTCGGCCAATCTTTCATCGTTGAAAACCGCGCTGGAGCCGGGGGTAACCTGGGTGCTGACGTGGTGGCCAAGTCGCCCGCCGATGGCTACACCCTACTCATGGGCACGGTGGGTACGCACGGCATCAACAAGGCGCTGTACGAGAAGATGTCTTTTGATCCTGTCAAAGACTTTGCCCCCATCTCGCTGGTGGCCGGTGTGCCCAATGTGATGATCATGAACACCGAAAAAGCGCGCAACCTGGGCATCAACAATGTGGCCGACTTCATCCGCGTGGCCAAGGCACAGCCTGGCAAACTTAACATGGCGTCCAGCGGTAACGGCACGTCCATCCACTTGGCGGGTGAGCTGTTTAAAAGCATGACAGGCACCTTCATGCTCCACTTCCCCTACCGTGGCTCCAGCCCGGCCTTGCTGGACATGCTGGCGGGCAATATGGACGTGATGTTTGACAACCTGCCCTCCAGCATGCCGCACATCAAGTCCGGCAAACTCAAGGCGCTTGCCGTGACCAGCTCGCAGCGCTCCGCCGCATTGCCCGATGTGCCAACGATTGAAGAAGCAGGCAAGCTTAAAGGCTATGAAGCCAGCAGCTGGTTTGGCCTGCTCGCACCCGCCGGTACGCCGCCCGACATCGTGAGCCGCATTCAACAGGAGGTAGCCAAGTCCTTGAACACTCCGGCGATGAAAGAAAAGTTGCTGGCCCAAGGCGCCATCCCCGGCGGCAACACACCGCAGGAATTTGCCAAGATGATCGACTCGGAAATTAAAAAGTGGGCGCAGGTGGTGAAGGCGTCTGGCGCGAAGGTGGATTGAGTCAACCCGATGGGGGCGTGATGGACAATTCGCCGCCGGGCCGCCCCAAGGCGAATTAGCCCCCTTGGGGGGCAGAGAGCTACACGCAGTGAGCGAACGTGGGGGCCACACTCACACGCCCCAGACGATGGATTCACCAGCCTTTTCACAGCGACGCAGCATGTCGATCATGGGCAGGGCGCGTTGACGCAGGCTTATGCCTTCCACGCGTGGTGGTGTTTTACCTTGATTTAAAGCGGCCTCTTTGGCCGCTTTTTGCTGGGCCTCTTCCTCAACAATCGCTGCTTCCAGTGCGCTAACGGCGGTGGGCATGTCTTGCGGCAAGAGGATGCCCTTGTCTCCCCCCGGCACCCCCGTTTCCTTGCCGATGATGGCCAACACGCGCTGGCCGTTGGGCTGCAGCATGATCAGATCGGCGGCGGCTTTGGATTTGAATTTGTAGAGCATGGGGCCAAGCGTTGAGTTGAACATCAGGTTAGCATGAAGGCCATGCAAAAACCACACCCTTCTAACGCTGGCCCTTTGACCGGCCTCAAAGTCATAGAACTCGGCCAGCTGATCGCCGGCCCGTTTGCTGCTAAAACGCTGGCCGATTTTGGCGCTGAGGTCATCAAGATCGAAGCGCCCGGCAGTGGTGACCCGCTGCGCAAATGGCGCTTGCTCAAAGACGGCACCTCGGTCTGGTGGCAGGTGCAGTCGCGTAACAAACGCTCGGTGGCGCTGGACCTCAAAGCGCCCGAGGCGCAAGACATCGTGCGTCAACTGGCCACTGAGGCCGACGTTCTGATCGAAAACTTTCGCCCCGGTGCCATGGAGGGCTGGGGCTTGGGGCCGGACGCGCTCCAGGCGCTCAACCCCGGCCTCATCGTGCTGCGCATCAGCGGCTATGGGCAGACGGGGCCGTACCGGGACCGGCCTGGCTTTGGCGTGGTGGCCGAGGCAATGGGCGGTCTGCGCCACCTCACGGGCGAGCCTGGGCATGTGCCGGTGCGCGTGGGCGTGAGCATCGGGGACACGCTGGCCTCGCTGCACGGCATTATTGGTATTTTGATGGCCTTGCAACACCGCCACGCCTCGGTCAGCGCGCAAGCGCCCAAGGGCTGCGGCCAGGTGATTGACGTGGCCTTGTACGAGGCCGTCTTCAACTGCATGGAGTCCCTCGTGCCCGAGTACAGCGCCTTTGGCGCAGTGCGTGGCCCAGCGGGCAGTGCGTTGCCCGGCATTGCACCCAGCAACGCTTATGTGTGTGCCGACGGCGGCTACGCCATCATTGCGGGCAATGGCGACAGCATCTTCAAGCGCCTGATGCACAGCATAGGCCGTGACGACCTCGGGCAAGATGTGGGCCTGGCAGACAACGCCGGACGTGTAGCGCGCGTGCAAGAACTGGACGCCGCCATCGGCCAGTGGGCTAGCACCTTAGACGTGGACGCTGTGTTGGCAGTGCTGGATGCCGCCGCCGTGCCCGCAGGCAAGATCTACACCGTAGCCGACATCGCAGCCGACCCACACTACGCCGCACGCGGCATGTTGCAAACCATGGTGATGGACGATGGCACACCGCTCATCGTGCCCGGCATCATCCCCAAACTCTCGCTCACCCCCGGCGGCCAGCATCGCAACGCGCCTACGCTCGGGCAAGACACCGATGCGGTGATGCGTGAGATCGGGCTGACGACTGCACAGATGGAAGCGTTGCGCCAGCGTGGCGTGATCGCTTGATCTGAAAAGCTAGCTATGGGCATTTCAGCCCATGATCACTCCAAAGACGCCACCAGGTCGATGTACGCCTGCATGGCCGCCTCAGGGCTGTTGCCTTTGAGGGCGTTCCAAGCGTTCCATTTGGCACGGGCGACGAAGTCTGAAAAGCCGGGCATGTCATCCGTGACATCCCCCGCGCTGGCTTGCTTGTAAAGTGCGTAGAGCTTGAGCAAAGTGGCGTTGTCAGGGCGCTCGTTGAGAGTTTTTGACTGGGCTAACGCAGTTTCGAATTGGGATTTCAGATCGGACATGGAGTGACTTGGAAAATTAGGGGTGTGCCGTAGTGTAGGCACCCATCAGCCGCAGCAAGTGCGCACGCTGCTCGGCCTGCATGTAGGGGGCCAGCAGATGCAACGCGTGCTGGGCACCGCGCAGCAGGGCCGTCTGGGCATGTGCGGGCTCCAGGGCTTGGCGCGGGTTGCGCGCGTACTCAAAGCTCAGCCAGTAGGTCAGTACCACCACCAGGCTGGTGGCCGTGACCTTGGCGTCCAGTGGGTCGATGGCCAGCGCACCGCAGCGCTCCATGCTACCTAGCATGGCCTCGATGGACTCGGTCTTGGTTTGCAGCACGGCTTGGACCTGGGTTTCCAGGTGGCGGTTTTTGCTCAACAGGTCGTTGAGGTCACGGTACAGGAATCTGTATTGCCAGATCAACTCAAAAAGCGTGTGCATGAAAAACCAGGCGTCTTCTACGTCCTTGACGCTGCCACCGGCGGGCAGCAACTCGCCCAGGGCCTGCTCGTAGCGGTCGAACAAGGTGTTGATCAGGGTGTCTTTGGCCGGGAAGTGGTAGTACAGATTGCCGGGGCTGATGCCCAACTCGGCTGAGATCAGCGTTGTGGAAACATTGGGCTCGCCAAAGCGGTTGAACAGGGCCAGCGTGGCCTCCAGAATTCGCTCAACGGTGCGCCGGGGGGCTTTCTTGGCCATGCGCACTCAAGGCTTGCGTTTTGCGGCTGCGGGTTGTTTTGCAGTCGTCTTGGCGCTGCTGGCTTTTGTGCGGGTGTTTGGGGGTGCTGCCTGGTGCTTCAAAGCTTGTTCGAGTTCTTTAATGCGTGCAGACAAAGCCGCTACGTCTTGGGCCGAGGGCACGCCCAGCCGGTGCAGGGCCTTGGCCACCCGGTCTTCAAAAATGGTTTCCAGCTTGTCCCATTGGCCACTTGCCTTGTTTTGCAAGTCGCTGGCCCGTGAGCTGAGATCACTCGCCAGGCTGCTCATCTTGTGGCTGGCTTCAGACAGCTTTTCCTCAGTTGCGGCCTGAGTTTTGCGCTGCATGACCGTGCCTTCCTTGACCAAGGCATCAAACACCTTGCTGCCTTCGGCCTGGGCTTGGGTGAAGGCCCCTAACCCGGCCAGCCAGATTTGCTGGGCTGAGTCCTTGAGCTTGCCCGAGAAGGGGAGGTCACCGTGCGAGGGGGTGTCGGCGGATGAATTCGTGGGGGGCGCTTTTTTGACCATGAGAACCTCCTTTTAGCAAGTCTTCAGTAGATATCTTGACTTTACGCCCAAACGCGCAAGTCGGGGAGGCGATTCGCCTCAGCGCAGCACGGTGTACACCTCAATCCGGGTTTCGGTCCCGCGCAATTGAATTTGGCCTAGCGCTGTTGTCGTGTGCTGCGTCAACAGCGCATTCGCCGCCGCTCCGATCACCAGCGGGCTTTTGAGTTCACGCCCCGCCGCCTCCAGCCGGGACGCAAAGTTAATGCAGTCCCCCACCGCCGTGTAGGTGCTGCGAAACGGCGTGCCCAGATCGCCCACCAAAGCCCGGCCACTCTCAATGCCAATGCGCACCCCCGCCGGTGCCAGCCCTGCGCGCGCGCGCTCGGCGTTAAAGGCGTCCACCTCGGTCATCATGTCCAAAGCCGCTTTCACGGCCAGATCCGCTTGATCCGGGCAGGGCAGGGGCGCACCCCAAAAAGCCACCAGCCCGTCCCCGCTGTAGCGGTCCAGCGTACCGCGACCCTCCAGCACGGGGCGTGTCAGGCAACCCAGAAAAGCCTTGGTGACGTCAGCGGCTTGATTCAATGGCAGCGAGGATGTGAGCTGGGTGTAGCCCGCCATGTCCGCCACCAGCACCGTGATGTCGCACAAGCTGGGCTCCAGGCTGTACTGCAAATCCCGGCGCACGATTTCATCCAGCACCGGTTGCGCCACGTAGTGTGAGAAAGTGGCCATCAGTCGGCGGCCCTGTCGCTGCGTGCGCCACCACTCATAGGGAATGGCGGTAAACAGCAGTAAAACATAGCCCCAAAGAGGTGCTGTGACCGACCATTCAAGCTGCTGAGACGTCCCCACAAACGCCATACCCAGCCAAGCCAGCATCAAGCCTGCCAGCAACAATACACTCTTCATGGCCGACAGTCGGGCAAAGCCCGCCACGATCAGCATCACGCTTAACGCGCACCAGGCCACCAGCAAGAGCCGTCCAGCGCGGGGCAAGGGCACCAGGCCGCGCTCCATATCCAGCAAACCCGACAAGCTGGCCGCATGCACCATGACCCCCGCCGTTAACGCAGACAGAGGTGTGCTCACCTGATCGCCCAGCCCCAGGGATGACGAACCCACCAGCACAAAACGCCCCTGCACCATGGACTTTGGAATGCGCTCGCGCAGCAGATCAGCCGCATTGATCACCGTGTAGGCCTCTTGTGCATAGGTGTAGGGCACACGCCATAGCCCTTGTGCATTGGACGGAGCGTCCAAGGCCAGGCCCGAGCAAGCCAGCAAGGCCTGGGCCAAGCTGGGGTAGGCCAGCCCTTGGTGCAGCGTCAACGCGGGGATGTGGCGCAGCACGCCGTCTTGATCGGGCTGGTAACCGACGTTGCCCACACAGCGCGCGCCCTTGAGCCCCGCATGGTTGGCAATAAAGCCCGAGGCGGGCACGCCCACCGGTAGGGTGTGATTGGACGCCATGCCGCCGCTCAGCACCCCTTCACGCACCGGGTTCATGCGCTCACCGTAATCAAAAATCTGCGCCAGACTCAAGGGGCCAAAAGCGGCCAGGGCGGCCAGCCGGGCATCGCCCTGAGCCGCGCCCGCTTGAGGCAGCACAATGTCCAGGCCCACGGCCCTGGCACCGTACTGAGACAGCAAAACCTCAACCAGATCCGCCATCTTTTGGCGCGGCCAAGGCCAAGGCCCCAACTCGCGCAAGGCAGTGTCGCCAATGTCCACCACCACCACGCGGTTTTCCGGGCTGGGCGTGGCGGACCAGCGAATGAAAGCGTCCCGCAAACCCTCGTCCAAACGCACCAGCATGTCGGGCCGCTGCCACTCCATCACCAGGGCCAGAGCCAAGGCCGCCAGGGCGCACCCAATGCGGACAAGCCAAGTCATCAGTCTTTCGACCCTAGCAATTGCTCATACAGCAAGCGGTAAGCCTGGCCCACCACTGCGGGCGAAAAGTGCGACAGCCAGCGGGTGCGCGCGCCTTCGCCCAGGCGAGCACACAAGGCGTCGTCGTGCGCTAGCGTGTTCATTGCTCGGGCCAGCGCGTCTGAGTCCTCAGGCGGCACCACCAGGCCGGTTTCCCCGTCGCGGTTGATCCAGGTCGTACCGGTACTGATCTCGCAGCAAATCAAGGGTTTTGCGGCTTGCGCCCCTTCCAGCAAAGTCATGCCAAAGGCCTCAGACCGCAGGTGTGAGGGGAAAACAATGGCCCGGCACAGCGTCAGGATGGCGTGCTTGTCAGCGTCGTCCAGCGCACCCAAAAATTGCACGTTGGTCAGGCCGCGCTGCTGCGCTTCGTGCTGGAGTCGTTTGCCCTCGGGCCCGTCGCCCAAAATCACAATGGGCGCATCCACCTGGCCTGCGGCGTCCAGCAAGAAATCCAACCCTTTGTAGTAGCGCAGAACACCAATGAACAGGAAGAAATTGCGCCCCAAGCGGGCTTCCCATTGGTCGATCAAACCGGGCTCGGACGGTGCGATCGCATCCAGACAATGCGGGATGCAGACCAGCTTGTCTTGCAGATCGGTCAGCACATCACTGCTGCGCCCGTAGTTGGGGGATGAGACCACTATTTTTTTGGCTCTGCCCAGCAAATAACGCCGCAGCGGCGCGTACAGCCGCCCCAAGCCTTTTTGGCGCACGATGTCAGACACATAGGTCACCAGCACCGGCTGCTGGCGCGTGCGAATCAAAGGCAACAACAAATCGGCATAGGGCCAAGGGTAGTGAATCTGAATGATGTCGCACTGCTCGGCAGCAGCTCGGCAGCGCCGCACGGCCTGCCAAGTACCGAAGTTGCAGGACGCAACTTCAAACCACGATTTTGCGCGGATCAGTTGACCTTCAGGCAAAGCCAGCTCTGAGGGGACGGGACTTTTCGCCAAAGCAAAAATGGTGTTCTCTACCCCGAGAGGCTGGGTGGCCAGACACAGCTGGCGAATCGACTCTTCAAGCCCACCCTGAGACTCGGGAAAGTAAGTCCGGTAAATGTGCAGGACGCGGATTTTTTTCATAATGAGTGCCCGCGTTGTGCCATCACTTTTTGGTACACCGCAAACGTCTCCCGGGCGCAACGCTCCCAGCTGAAGGTATGGGCGCGCAGCAGGCCCAGCTGCCCCAGTTGCTCGGCATACGGTCGGTCTTCCAGCAACTGCTGCAAGCGTTCACGCAAGCCGTCCACATCATCCGGGTCCACCATCAGACCCGCATCGCCCACCACCTCGGGTAAGGAGGTAGTGTTGGACGTCAGCACCGGCACGCCCGACGCCATCGCCTCCAGCGCAGGCAGGCCAAAACCTTCGTAGCGCGACGGGTAGCAAAACGCCGCAGCCCCCGCATACAGCGACGGAATCAAGGCATCGGGCACATAGCCCAGCAGTCGCAATTCGCCACGCGCCATCAGCGCCTGGGCCGAGCGCATCAAGCCCTCGGTGTTCCAGCCACTCATGCCCGCCACCGCCAGCGGGTAGCGTTGCCGCAAGGCGTCCGGCAGGCCGGCGTAAGCCGCAAACAAGGCCGAGAGGTGTTTGCGCGGCTCCAAGGTGCCCACGCTCAACACATAACCGCCAGGGGTCAAGCCCAGACCGGCCAAATCGGGTGTCAACGCGGCGGCGCTGCGCGGTGCAAAGCGCGGGTCAGCAGCCAAATAGGTGTTGGTGATGCGTGCGGCATCCACGTTGAACCAGTGCTGCAAGGCCGCCCCCGTGGCCTGGGAAATCACAATGATGTGGTCAGCCCGCTCAATCGCCT
>CANCAO010000004.1 GCA_947374105.1 Comamonadaceae bacterium
TCGCACGTAGTCTTGGAAGGATAAGGTACTCATGGCGAGTTGATCCGCATCTTGTTCGACTTGCGCTTGAGACGTTGGGGCCGTGGTGGCTTTGCGTGGGGTGCTGGTTGCGACTTTGAGGCTCGGTACAGGCGGTGCATCAAGTTCGGGAAAAGTGTTTTCAGCAGCGGCCAGAACTTCAACCCCGGTGGCGGTTTGGCGGTTGGACAGGATCAAGGTGTTGTCGCCAAAAGCCATGCGTGCCTTGGCTAGTGCTTCGCGCGAGGTGAGTGCCTGAAAGCGTTGGATGTTCATGGTGCTGCTCCTCTGAGGATGGGGCCAATGCGGATGGTGTGGGTGTCTGGAATTTCACTGTGTGCCAGCACCTGAAGCCGAGGTGCTACCCGTCGCACCAAGCGAGAGATGGCGCTTCTGATCGTGTCGGGCACCAGCAGGCAGGCTGGCACACCCATTTCTTCTTGCTTGAGTGCCACAACGGAGGCGGTTTGCGTCAACATGTCGGCCACACCGGGGTCCAGGGCCTGGCTGTTGGCGTTGGACAGGGCTTGAACGAGTAAGCGTTCAAGCGGTGGGTCAATCGCAATCACATCCAGCTCACGCGTTGGACCGTAGATTTGCTGCACGATGGCGGGGGACAAGGCGACTCTGACGCAGCGTGCGAGTTCGGTTGGGTCGGTGATGGTACTGGCGTGTTCAGCAATGGATTCAATGATGGTGCGGATGTCGCGGATATGCACGGACTCTTCCAGTAAGAGTTGCAACACTTTCTGGAATACGGCAATGGAAATCATTTTTGGAACCACTTCTTCAATCAGCTTGGGAGCCAGCTTGCTCACATGTTCTACGAGTTGCTGGGTTTCGGTGCGACTGAGTAATTTCGCGGCCTGAACTTGCATCAAGTGTGACAAATGGGTGGCCATGACAGTCTCGGAATCAACCACCGTAAATCCAGCCATTTGCGCGGCTTCTTTTTGACGTTCATCGATCCAGTGCGCGGGTAGACCGAAGGCCGGATCCGTGGTTGCGGTGCCGATGAGGGGCGTCGTAATACCACCGGGGTTGATAGCCAGGTACATGCCCGGAAAGGCCTCGCCTTCGCCCACCATGACGCCTCGCAAACTGATGCGGTACACGCTGGGCTTGAGGTCCAGATTGTCGCGAACATGGACTGCAGGCGGCAAGAACCCCACCTCTTGCGCGAACTTTCGGCGCACGCCTTTGATGCGGGTGAGCAGATCCCCTTGCCGATTTTTATCCACCAACGTGATCAGCCGGTAGCCGAGCTCCAGACCCAATTGATCCACCGGCTGCAAGTCATCCCAACTGGCTTCCCCATCCGTTGCCGCATCAAATGTTGTTTCTTGAGCGATGGGTGCAGGCGGCTTGTGCGCGAAGACCCAGGCTGTGTAGCCGAGAAGGGATGCAATCAGGAGGAAAACCAGGTGCGGCATGCCGGGAATGAGGCCCAGAACACCCATCACCGTCGCCGTGATGCCCAGCACTTTCGGTGAAATAAGTACTTGATCGATGATCTGTCGTCCAAGATCTTGATCTTTGCCCACACGCGAAACCACCATGGCCGCCGCCACAGAGATGAGCAGCCCCGGGATTTGAGCGACCAGTGCGTCACCCACCGCGAGCAGGATGTAGGTGTTGGCCGCTTGGCTGGCGCTCAGGTCATGCTGTAAGACACCTACGGCAAAACCACCCATGACATTGATGAGCAAAATCAGCATGCCCGCAATTGCATCACCCCGAACGAACTTGGAGGCACCGTCCATGGAGCCAAAAAAATCAGCTTCTTCGGCCACTTCGGAACGGCGTCGTTTGGCTTCTTTTTCATCGATGGTGCCTGCACTCAAGTCGGCATCGACCGCCATCTGTTTGCCCGGCATGGCGTCCAAGGCGAAACGGGCGGAGACTTCTGCAATACGTTCAGCCCCCTTGGTAACGACCACAAAATTAATGACGACCAGAATGGCAAAGACGATCAGGCCAACGGCAAAATTTCCGCCAATCAAGAAATGGCCAAAAGCCTCAATCACAGCTCCGGCGGCCTCTGGCCCAGTGTGCCCCTCCAACAAGACCACACGAGTTGAGGCCACGTTCAGCGACAGGCGCATCAAGGTGGTGAGCAGCAGCACCGAGGGGAAGGAAGCAAAATCCAGCGGCTTGAGCATGTAGGCAGCGACCATCATGACCATCAGAGCGACAGAAATGTTGATGGTGAAAAACACATCCAGCAACCAAGACGGCAGAGGCAATACCATCATGCCCAAAATCGCGACTACCAACAAAGGCGCGGCGGCACCTTGCAACACAAGGGCGTTGCGGCCCAGCCAGGTATTCAAGGTTTTGGAGATGGAGTTCATGGGGGCTTACGCCGTTGCGTTGGGGTTCAACGGATCGAGCTCTGGCGGGACGACGGGCTGCGGCGGCTCACCCGGCATGGGAGCGTCCCCACGCAGCGCGGCCTTGAGCCGATACACATAGGCCAGAACCTGTGCGACTGCGGTGTATAGCGTGGTGGGGATGTCTTCGTTCAGTTCGGCATGGGCATATAAGGCGCGTGCCAACATTGGCGATTGAATGACGGGAATAGCATGCGCACTGGCAATGTCACGAATCGTCATGGCGATCAGATCAGCGCCTTTGGCAATGAGACGTGGTGCAGCCATAGTTTTGTCGTCGTACCGAACAGCCACGGCATAGTGAGTTGGGTTCATCAAAATAAAGTCGGCTTGGGGAACGGCGTGCACACTTCGACGGTGGGCCAATTCGTTTTGTTTGGCGCGGCGCTGGCGTTTGATCTGTTCGTTACCTTCGGACTCTTTGTTTTCATCCTTCACTTCTTGGCGAGACATTTTTAAATGTGATTTGTGAAGCAGTTGCTGCAGCGGAACGTCCAGTAAGGCGACCCCTACGATCACGAGTAACAAGAGTCCCATGCCTTGGGTCAACCAAGTTGTCAGCACATGCAGGGCCATGACTGAGGGCTGCAAAACAAGCGTTGCCATGGCGCTTAGATGGGTTTTCAAGTAGCTGTACGTGATGGCAATCAGAACGATGGCGATAACCGTCATTTTTATGATTTCTGCAAGTTTCTTTTTTGAAAAAATATTGCCAAAGCCCTTTAATGGATTGACCCGACTAAAGTCGGGTAGAACCGGTGTGAGGCTGAAAACCAAGCCTCCTGAAGACAATGCACTGAGGATGGCGGCCAAAGCTACCAGACCGGCAAAGGCCACGCAGCCCAGTAAGCCTGTGGCGGCCATGTCTTGCATCCTGGGCAACATCTGTTCAGGATGAGACATCGAACTCGCGTTGAAGTGCAGGTGCTGGCTCAGGGCCAACTGGAGATGGTCAAACAATAGGGGCGCAAAGACCATGATTGCCAGTGCGCCCGCTCCAAGAACGGCCAAGTGGGAAAGGTCTTGTGAGCGCGCCACTTGCCCTTCGTCACGCGACTTTTTCAGCTTGCGCTCGGTGGCCGGTAGATTGCGATCCTGGCTGGCGGATTCCATGAGAGTGAGTCCGTAGAGTTCACTCCATTCTCAACAAGACGCATCCGAACTAAAGACGAAAAAGAGGGGAATTGCCCCTGCAATTCCCCTCTCGAAATCTCCCTCGTTGTGACAGCAAAAAATCAGAGGCTTAAAACCCTAGACTGGCGAGTAAGTCGTCCACTTCGGATTGGTTAGTCACTGCGCCTTGCGCATTCTCTTTGTCAATCACTGGGCCGGACACGACGAGCCCGCTTGGTGCTTTGACCTCTGGGCTGGATTTGATAGTTGCACCGGCAGGCGCTGTCTGGATCAACAACTCAACCAATTGCTCTTCAATGGTTGCCGCCAAGCTCACCACCCGCTTGATCACTTGCCCTGTGAGGTCGTGGAAATCCTGCGCCATCATGATGTCGGTCAGGTGTTGGTCCACCAGCTGGCTGGACCTGGCCATGTCATCCAGGTAATGCGTGAGGTGGCCGTTAGCCAGCGTGCCTGCCGGATCATGGGCCAGCAGGGTGGATACGTGGCGGGTTTGCGAGTGGATTTTTTCGTGCTCGGTCTTTGCCTGGTCTACCCGGTTGAGCACTTTCTCTGCCGCTTCTCCTGTGAGGCGGCTGATGTAGGACAGGCGACTTTTGACGTCAGGCAACTCCTGCGCTGTGACTTGGAGTTTTTCGGTCAAGCCGAGTTGTTGTAGTGAGTCGTGTAGCTGGCGAGTGAGGATGCCGATCTTGAGGTGGACGGATGGATTTGCTGAGTCCTGTGGATCCAGGGTAAAGGCGGCGGCGCTCATGATTGCAACCCCGTTTTCTTGAGGATAAGCGTTAGTTTGTCTTCTAACGTAGCCTTGGTGAAAGGTTTGACGATGTAACCTGCGGCTCCTTGTTGAGCGGCCAGCACGATATCTTCCTTGCGCGCTTCAGCCGTGACCATAAGCACCGGCAAGTGTTTTAGCTTTTCGTCTTTTTTGATTTCTCCAAGCAACTGAAAGCCGTTCATATTGGGCATGTTGATGTCACTGACCACGAAATCAAACGTACTACTGCGCAGTTTCTGAAGTGCGGCCACGCCATCTTCGGCTTCATCGGCCTCAGTGAACCCAATTTCTTTAAGTAGGTTTCGGACAATGCGTCGCATGGTGGAGAAATCGTCGACAACTAAAAATCGGAGTTGGTTGGCCATGATTGCCCTTTTCTTGTGAGTCTGTTGTATGTATCGGATGCACCGTCAATTTCTTGAAGACAATTTTTATTTCGATGTGGGTTTCCCTGATGGCGGCGCCTAGGGCGCTTGTGATGGCTTGCGTTCAGGGTTGATCAGCCGCTCTTCTGCCTCTCGCGTCAGGACCACAATATTGATCCTGCGGTTAGAGGGACTCAGGGGGTCGCTTAAATCAAGCAGCACGCTGGATGACAAACCCATGACCCGCGCCAGTTTGTCATCGGGCATGCCAGCGGCGACCAACTCACGGCGTGTGGCATTGGCTCGGTCCACCGAAAGCTCCCAATTGCTGTAGCCGCGGTCCCCATTGCCGTAGGGCGAGCGATCGGTGTGACCGTCCAAGCTGATCTTGTTTTCGACGTCGTTGAGAGCGGCTCCGATCTCACGCAGGATGTCGCGCATATAGGGTTTTACCAGGGCACTCCCGCTGTCAAACATGGGACGGTTTTGATCGTCAATAATTGTGATTTGAAGTCCGTCAGGTGTGGTCTCCAGTCGAATTTGAGAGCTGTACTGCGCTAGCTTGGTGTTGTTGACGATGGCCGCGTTGATTTTTGCGCTGAGCGTGGCCATTCTTTTGGCGTCTTGCTTGGCCACCTCGGACCGCATGGCTTCAACGGCCTTCTTTTTTTGAATCGGATCATTGCCATCACCTTTGCGGGATTGACCCGCAGTCTGTGTCAGATCTGCGCCACCACCATTCAGGATGCTGTTGCTGGCCCCCGCGCCACTGCCACCCGCCATAGCCACTTTCAGGGGTGCAGCGAAGTAGTCCGACAGGCCCTTTTTGTCGCCTTCGCTGGTCGAACCCAGCAACCACATCAGTAAGAAAAAAGCCATCATGGCGGTCACGAAATCGGCATAAGCAATTTTCCATGCGCCGCCATGCGCGCCGTGCGCGCTCTTTTTAATTTTCTTGACAATGATGGGCTGGAGTTTTTTCCCTTCTGTGCTCATGTCAAATCCGCCTTTTATTTTTTGCCACGCACATGGCTCTCAAGCTCGGCAAAGCTCGGACGCTCGGTTGAGAACAGAACTTTTCGACCGAACTCAATCGCGGTGGATGGGTTGTAGCCTTGCATGCTCGCCAACAGTGTTGTCTTGATGCATTGCAGTTCCTTGGCGCTGTCCTCTGATTTTTGCTCCAGTAGGCCCCCCAGGGGCTCGACGACGCCATAAGCCAGCAGGATCCCCAAAAAAGTACCAACCAAGGCCGAAGCAATCATGCCACCCAGCACGGCAGGTGGCTGACCCACAGAGCCCATGGTATTGACTACGCCCAGCACCGCAGCAACGATGCCAAAAGCAGGTAAGGCACCGGCAAGACGAGCAATAGCGGCAATGGGAGCATGGGCCTCGTGGTGATGAGTTTCAATTTCGCTGTCCATGAGGGACTCGATCTCATGCGCATTGAGGTTGCCTGACACCATCATGCGCAGGTAGTCCGTCATGAACTCGACGATGTGATGGTCGCTGCCAACGGCCCCATATTTTTTGAAAATTTCTGACTCATGCGGTGTCTCGACATCTTTCTCAATCGCCATCAAACCTTCTTTGCGGGCTTTTTGAAGAATGTCGTATAGCAAGGCCATGAGTTCCATGTACCTGGCCTTGGTGTAGATGGAGCCCTTAAGTGCTTTGGGGATGGTGGCGAGTGTGGCTTTGAGAACCTTGGGTTGATTGTTCACCGCAAACGCCCCCAACGCACCGCCAAAGATGGTGATCAACTCAAACGGCAGGGCGGTCAGGATCACGCCGATGTTGCCGCCGTGAATGATGTACACACCGAAGATGCAGCCCATAGAGACGGCATAACCAATGATGACTAGCATGTTAGTTTGACGCTCAGGTTAAAAGGTTGACGGGGGTGGATGGCCAACGCGGTTTTGTGTCGATGGCGCAATTAATTTTAGGTCGCCTAGTTGTGCTCGCATCATGAGAAAAGGGGCTCTTTGAGCCCCTTTTCCTGTGCATTAAACGATGTCGATTGGTGCTCAGTGCAAGAGAATTCCGCCGCCGCCCAGACTCTTGCCTGCGCGTGCGGGTGGCACACATAAACCACAGACATAGTGCCGCGAGTTTTCATAGGGTTCAGTTACAAAGTGACCGCCACATTTACTACAACACGTCATGGACAACATGTTGTTGTCCACGAATTTAACCAGTCGCCAAGCGCGGGTCACTGACAGGATAGGTTCCATGCCTAGGGCGCTAACCTGTTCGCTATACAGTCTATAGGCCTTCATGATGGCGTCGATTTCTTCGAGCTCGCTGACCTTGGCGATGTACTCGTAAATATTCAGAAACAAAGAGGCATTGATATTGGGCTGCCAGGTTAAAAACCAATCCGTCGAAAATGGAAGCTGTCCTTTGGATGGTGATTGACCGGCAACCTCTTTATACAAGCGCAGTAGTCGCTCATAGGAAATGTGGGTCTCACTCTCCAGAACTTGCAAGCGAGCACCGAGCTGGATCAAGGCCACAGCGCGTGCGATTTCATGTGATTCATTGAGGACACTTTTGGCGGGCATGGTGTTGTCTCCTACATTGTTTCTGAGTAGCGGCCGGCCATCAGAATGCTGGCATGCAGTCGGGTTGTGGCGTCGTTGTCTACCTTGCTGGACGCGTGGTTAGTGAGCAGGCTCCACACCATTTCATCGTCCATGCGGAAGCGGCACAGCAGCATATTAGTGTTGGATATTTTAGAAATCTGGGTTGGCGTCATGGCGATCAAGAGATTGGCCGATTCCTCTGAGATGCCAAGACGGAAAAGAGCGGAGGCCTTGTCCTTGCGGATCAAGTTCTGCGCCAGCATGAGGTAGGTCAAGTTGACTTCCCGAATCTCTGCGTTGAATGTTTCATCCTTCATGATCGACTCCTTGTTTTAAGACAATCCCTGTGTAGGGGCATGGAGTTGATTCTGGATGAGTCGGGCAGAAACTTGAATCGGAAAACACCTGTTTGATGTGTCAGCTTATTGAGCTGGCGTTGTAGGAGAAATGCCTACAACGCCATGAAAGTATGGCCAGTGCTGAAGTGACTATTGACGCAGCAAGGCCGGTGCGGATTTCGGAAACTGATTGAAATGAGCCCTTTGGCGGAATTAAGGATCACTTGAGTAACGCGAGTACGGATTGCGGCATCTGGTTGGCTTGCGCCACCATGGCGGTTCCGGCCTGTTGCAGTACATTGGCTCGCGACAGGTTAGCGGTTTCTTGCGCAAAATCAGCGTCCATGATGCGCCCACGGGCGGCTGCTGAGTTTTCTGAACCCACGCGTAAATTGGCAATCACTTGTTCAAAGCGATTTTGAGATGCACCCCAGGTGGCCCGAGTGGCTGATACGTTGTTAATGTCCGTGTCGAGTGCTGTTAGCTGTGCCGATGCGGTAGCGTTGGTAGCCCCTAATGTCGTCGCTGTTTGAGCGGCCGCGCCGACAGCAATCGTGATGGTATCGCCGCTGTTGGCGCCGACCTGAAATTGGGAGTTCACTGCCCCTAGAACGTTGATGCCGTTGAAGGTTGTGCTGCCAATAATGCGTGTATTTTCTGCCGCTAGCAGCGTGTATTCCGCATCCAGCGAGGCCAGATCGGTGGCTGTATTTGTGCCATTAGATCCCTGTACGGCCAATTCACGCATGCGCTGCAAATTGCTGCCAATGGCGCCTAACGCCCCATCCGCCGTCTGGGCCATGGAGATGGCGTCGTTCGCATTGCGAATGGCCACATTCATACCTCGTGTTTGGGTTTCCATGCGCGCGGCGATGGCCAGACCCGCTGCATCGTCCTTGGCGCTGTTCACACGCAGGCCGGATGACAGACGCTGCATGGATGTGGAGAGTGAGTTCGCTGAAGTGGATAAATTGCGTTGTGCGTTCAATGATGAGACATTGGTATTGATGCTTGACATAAAAATCTCCTTTAAATCAGAAGTAAAGACGGAAGTGCACGGTCAGCAAATTTTCGGGAAACTTGAGCTCTCCAATGCCGAAATAAACCAAGTGAATCACGTCTATCTCCCGTTCTGAATGCGATAAATTTGAATTTAGGGCTTAAGTTGTCCAGAAAACGAGCCGAAAGCAATTCCAACGGGTTCTGATTCAAGGGCTCGTCACCCGGGAGGGCCCAGCAGGGACATCCGGGTTTGGCGACCAGCCACGGGGCTGGCGATGAAGTGGGATCAGTACCGTTTTTTTTAACTTCAAGGAGCTTCAAATGTCAGGTATCAATACTAATGTCGCATCAATGAATGGCCAACGCTGGTTGGCCAGTACCCAGAGTTCGCTGCAAACCTCCATGGCGCGTTTGTCGTCGGGTTTGCGGGTTAACAGCGCGAAGGACGATGCCGCCGGCATGTCCATTGCCTCTGGTCTGGAGTCGCAGGCACGCGGCATGAATGTGGCTGTTCGCAACTCGAATGATGCTATCTCGATGGCGTCCATGGCTGATGGTGCCTTGGGTAGTATCAGCAACAACTTACAGCGTATGCGTGAGCTTGCGGTGCAAGGTGCGAGTGCTGGTGCAAATACGACCGCGCTAACCGCCGAGTGGGATCTGCTACAGGCTGAAAACACCCGCGTCATTGGTAACACCAAGTTCAATGGCATTAATTTGATGGCAGCTAACACGTCGGCTATTCAAGTTGGTGCCAACTCAGGCGAAACCATCGCTTTCTCAACCGCCGCTGCGGTACAAACGGCGGCGAGTGGAACTCTAAGCATTAGTGCCGTTGATACCGACTTGGCTGCCATCAATGGAGTACGCGCCAGTTACGGTGCTACGCAAAACCGTTTCGAGTCGGTCGTCGCGAATTTGCGTGTAGGTGCAGAGAATTTTTCAGCGGCTCAAGGACGCATCATGGATGCCGACTATGCACAGGAAACATCAAACCTGTCGCGTGCCAATGTACTGCAACAGGCCGGTACTGCGATGGTGGCGCAAGCTAACCAAGGGCCTCAAGGGGTACTTGCACTCTTGCGATAAGTCCGACTGAGGCTCACGGGCTTCACTGTGTGGAATCTGGAAGGCGGCGTTTGACAGGGGTCAGCGCCGCTTTTTCTCGCTTTGAAAGCAACAGAGTCGCCTTATAAACAGAGGATAGGAGGCAGATATGGCAATTTCATCGCCGGGTGTTGGCAGTGGTCTCGATGTGAACAGCATCGTTACCCAGCTCGTCGCCATTGAAAAGCAGCCTTTGCAACCCTTGCAAACCAAGGCGTCGACACTCCAAACGCAGTTATCGCTGTATGGAATGATCCAATCTCAGGTTTCTGCGTTGGGAGATGCGGCAGATGCTCTGGCGCAGTCAGCAGGATGGTCGGCGCAGGTGGCGACATCCTCCAATCCTACTGCGGTAACCGTGAGTGCCAGCTCAGCCGCCAGCTCAACAGCCTTTAGTTTGAGTGTGACGCAATTGGCTCGAGCGCAGACTACAGGCTCTCAAAATGTGGGTATTGACACCGTTTTGGGAGTCTCCACTGACACAGGAAATTTGACTATTGATGTTGGCAGTTGGGCTACGGGTTCGTTCGTCGCTGGGGGTAGTCCGGTGACGGTTGCCCTCACTGGATCCGACACCTTAACAACGGCGGCCAACAAAATCAATGCGGCCAGTGCGGGCGTGACGGCTACGGTTTTGAGAAGTGGCGGCCAAGAGCGGCTTGTTTTCCAGTCAAGCACAACGGGCGTAGCCGCAGGTTTTCGTATTGCTTCATCAGGATTTTCTGGGTTAGATAGTTTGTCGTTCACCAATCAGAGCAACCCATCGGCATCGGCCAGCGGTATGGTTTTGGGTCAGTCTGGGCTCAATGCTGTAGCTAGCTTGAATGGCGTCGGCATTGAATCAGCCAGCAATACCTTGACCAATGTTGTTCCGGGGTTGACCGTTCAGCTTGCGCAGGTGACGACGGCGCCCGTTCAGATTACTGTTGCACAGGATCAAACGGCTATTCAAAAAAATATACAAACTTTCGCAGACGCTTACAGCACTCTGAGTACGACGTTGACTAACTCAACCAAGTATGTCCCTGGCGGGAAATCGGGAGCTCTGCAAGGCGATTCAACAACGGTGGGACTGCAAAACTTACTGCGCAGCATTGTTGGGTCTAGCAGCACGGGGTCTGCCTATAGCCGCCTGTCTGAGGTGGGCCTGGAGCAGCAGGCGGACGGATCGCTCAAACTTAACACCACTAAATTGACGGCGTCTATGACGGACATGTCTAATTTAAAAAATTTGTTTGCAACGGACAACAGCAATAATGCAACGAATGGGTTTGGATTGAAAGTGCGCGATTTTGCACGCGGGCTGGTCAAATTTGACGGGACCGTCGTGAACAAATCCACCGCGATCCAAGGGGCGATCAGCCGCAATTCGAGTGAACAAGACCGGGTTAATCAGCGCGCTGCTCTTGTAGAGACGCAGTTGCGGAAACAGTACTCAGCTCTCGACGCTCAAATGGCCAAAATGAATGCACTAGGATCTTACGTAACAGCACAACTGGCGCAGTGGAACAAACCTGCCGCCTGACATGTGAATTTAGCCCTTGAGTTTGCCGCTCGGGTGTCGATAAAAACTTATCGAGAACACACGAAAGGCAAAAAATGTTTACACCCGTCAACATGCGCTCCGCCAATGCCTACCGAACCGTGGGCGTGGAAACGATGGTCGCAGGGGCCGATCCACACCAGTTGGTAGCCTTGCTCTACGAAGCGCTTTTGCAAGCCCTAAAAAGCACCAAACATGCCATGCAAACGCATGACATTCCAGCCAAAGGCAAGGCCATTGGCCGCGCCGTACGCCTCATTGAAGAAGGCTTGAAAGCGGGTTTGAATGATGCACAGGGTGGCGATCTTGCATTTCAACTGCGCAGCGTGTATGACTACTGCATCATTCGTTTGTCAGAAGCCAATTTGCGAAGCGATGAAAAAATGGTGGACGAAGTGATTGGGTTGTTGCAGCCTCTTGCACAGGCGTGGACTCAAATTCGCCCAGAGGTCATGACCATGACTCGTCATGCCTCATCCATAGGAGGCTGAGATGTCCAAGATGCTGATTGACTATTACCGGGCGATTGAAGACAGCAGTCGCAAGATGCTGGATGCTGCTGCGTCGAAAAACTGGGATGAAGTGGTTCAGTATGAAGGAGCCTGCGCGGTCTTGATTGAACAGCTGCGCGTCAGGGCCAGAACGGAAGAACTTTTGCCAGAGCACCGCGCAGCTAAGATGAAAATCATGCAGCGCATTTTGCACAATGACGCACAGATTCGTTATTTGGCAGAACCTTGGCTGGCCGAATTTGAGCGAACGCTGGATGAGCCGCAAGTGTTGCACTAACGCACTAAACAGCGGGAGGGAGCTTAGACCTGCATATTCATGATGTCGGTATAGGCTTGCACCATGCGGTTGCGCACATGCAGCGTGGCCTGAAATCCGATTTGTGCTTTCTGAATTGCCACCATAGTTTCTTCTAGACTGACTTTGGGGTTTTCCATTTGGACTTCGTGCTGAAGTTTGACGGCATGGTTTTGAGCCTGATCCACAGCACCCAGTGCACTTTTGAGTGCCCCTGAAAAGCCGTTCCCCGAAGCGGTTGGCGATTGAGAAGCGCCGATTTTGGAAGGGCTGGCTGGTCGCACCGCCGTAGGCATCGTAGTGGGGGATAGTCGAAGTTCCATAAACGTCTCCTGAGGAGAAAATAAACAGATTGATCCTAGCGAAAAGTTCAGACGCCCAGATTGTGAAATGAAGGGTAATCGCGCCGCTATTCCTAGGCATATTTTTCTGAAGAGGTCGAATAATCGGTCGCATTGGTGGTGCGAATTTGCACTGCGTTGATCGGAAAAATCGATGACTGTAGCCACTGCGATTCCTCTCAACCCTACATTCAATGAGCGTCTGACGGGTATGAGTCAGAGCCAAAAAATACGTTTGGCGCTTGGTGTTTTTCTATTGCTCGCCATTGGAGCCATCGGCTTGGTCATGGGTAGAGATGCGGAGTGGCGCGTGCTGTATGCCAATCTGGCTGACAAGGATGGCGGTGCCATCATCGCCCAGTTGTCTCAAATGAATGTGCCTTACAAGCATGCGCCCGGGGGGGGGGCCATTCTGGTGCCTGCCAATCGTGTGCATGACACCCGTTTGAGGCTTGCATCTCAGGGTCTTCCCAAAGGATCAATCTCAGGTTTCGAGGTGATGGAGGCCAACCGGTTCGGAATGACGCAGTTTCAAGAGCGCTTGACGTTTCAACGGGGCTTGGAGGGGGAGTTAACACGTTCGATTCAGTCGCTCTTATCCGTGCAAAGTGCGCGAGTCCATTTGGCTTTGCCGAATCAAAATGGATTTTTCAGGGAGCAACAAAAACCATCAGCCTCGGTTTTGATTAGCTTGAATTCCGGGTACACCCTGGATCGGAATCAACTCGCAGGCATCATTCATCTCGTGGCCTCTAGCGTGCCTGAAATGAGCCCCGGTGCGGTCAGTGTGCTGGATGATTCCGGCAAGCTCTTATCAGCACCCAGTGACAGTCAGTCAGGTGCATCTGGGGTGGCTGACGCCCAGCAATTGCAGTATGTTCAGCAGTTGGAGCAAATGCACAGTCGGCGTATTCTTGACATGCTGGAGCCGGTCGTGGGGCGGCAAAACATCAAGGCACAAGTGGCTGCAGAAGTGGACTTCTCGCAGACAGAGCAAACGTCTGAATTACACAAGCCTAATCAGTCGGCAGATTCAAGCGCAGTTCGTAGTCAACAGACGGTGGAGAGCAGCAATGGGTCATCTGCTGCAGGCGCATCCGGTGTGCCAGGGGCCACGACCAATCAACCGCCTGCTGCAACTTCTGCCCCTATCAATGCTAATACGCAAACGGTGGCCTCCGGAGGGGCGAGTGCTACTGGTAATACCAAACGTGAGTCTATTACCAATTACGAGGTGGATAAAACCATCAAAGTGGTGAAGGCTGGCACAGGAGTGATCAAACGTTTGAGTGCGGCTGTGGTTCTCAATCATCAAACCGTGACGGACGACAAGGGCAAGACGACGACAACCCCTCTATCAGAACAACAGCTTGAAAAAATGACGTCCTTGGTGCGTGAAGCCATTGGTTTTAGTAAAGAGAGGGGAGATTCTGTGAGTTTGATGAATGCGCCCTTCGTCAAAGAAAAAATTACCGTGGTTGAGTTGCCATTTTGGAGGCAGGCGGAGGTGCAGGACATGGCGCGCAGCCTGGGGTGGCCTGTAGGAGCTTTGTTGTTTTCTGCCCTGGTCTTGATGGGAGCCGTTCGGCCTGGGTTAAAAGCGTTCGCCAACCCGCCCGATGCCTGGCATAACAATCAAGTTGACGCCTTGGTGGCCGAAGAAACAGAGCGGCCTCTGTTGCCTGCGCCCAATCGCAGCGGCAATGACTCATTGGTCTTGGCCAGTGATTTGGCGCTGGAAGATGCACGCAAACTAACACGGGATAACCCGACGGCGGTGGCTAACATTGTTAAAACCTGGATGAATGACGAGTCACCCTCTTGAGGGTGGAGTCTGAGAGAAAAAGATGTCACAAGACGATGGACTTCAAAACGCCGCAATTCTTCTCATGTCTTTGGGTGAAGCCGAGGCTGCGGAGGTATTCAAGTACCTGTCACCTAAAGAGGTGCAGAAATTGGGTGGAGCCATTGCCAAGACCAAATCAATCACGAGGGAGCGGGTGGACGATGTAGTCACCAAATTCACCAACGTCGCCGCCGCACAAAGTTTGTTGGTGTCTGACTCGGGTGACTATGTGCGCTCCGTTCTCAGACGTGCTCTGGGTGATGACAAGGCTGCTTTGCTGTTGGATCGAATTTTGCAAGGGGGTGACGTTTCGGGCATTGAGAGTCTGAAATGGATGGACCCACTGTCAGTTGCCGAACTATTGAGAAATGAGCATCCTCAGATCGCTGCAGCGATTCTGGTTCACCTTGAATATGACCAGGCGGCGGAGGTTTTGAAAAGTTTCACAGAACGGCAGCGCAATGAGGTCCTGCTGCGCGTTGCCACTATGGAAGGCATTCAGCCCGTGGCTTTGAAGGACTTGAACGAAGTGTTGTTCAAGGTGTTGTCGGGTGGCGACAAAATTCGTAAAGCCTCATTGGGGGGCATCAAGACGGCTGCGGAAATGATCAATCTGATGGGTACTGCGCTGGAAGGTACCGTCATTGAATCCATTCGCATTCAGGATGCCGATTTGGCACAGAAGATCATGGACAAAATGTTTGTTTTCGATGATGTGGGCAAGCTCGATGACAAAGCAATTCAGTTGGTCCTCAAAGAGGTTGCGTCCGAGGCTTTGATCGTGGCCCTCAAAGGGGCGCAACCCGAGCTCAAAGAAAAATTCTTGGCCAATATGTCTTCACGTGCTGCAGAAACAATGCGTGAAGATCTGGAGTCGCGAGGCCCCATGCGTTTGTCAGAAGTTGAGGCGCAACAAAAAGAAATTCTCAAGACGGTTCGCAGATTGGCAGACGAAGGCCAAATTGTGATTGGTGGTGGTGGTGCAGAAGACGCGATGGTTTAAATGATGCGATATCAAACACGGTTTATTCCTGGCGAAGAAATCGACAAAATTGCACATTGGCAATTTTCTGGAGTCGATGCGGCGTGCACGATCATGAAGCCACAGAGCCCAGCCATTGACGAGGCATCTTCTTCTGAGCTTAACAGGCAAGAAGGCTATGCCCAAGGGTTCTTGGAAGGACGTGCGCAGGCCATGTTGGAGGCGAAGCAGAGCATTGATGAGTTCATACGCGTTCAAGGGCAAGCGTCGGCCGTTCAGCTGGCTGCTTTGATCGGCGATGCGCAAGCGCAACTCGACTCTGCTGCGCAAGAGATGGCTCAAGGGGTTCTGGAGTTGGCGTGTGAGTTGTCACGCCAGGTTCTACGGCATGAGGTGTCCATCAACCCCCAAGGGCTGTTGCCCGTGATTCGTGAGGCAATGGGCGTTTTCATTGAGGACAACCGAATGACGCGCATTAGGCTCAACCCTCTTGATTTGGATGTACTTGCACCTGCCGTGCGCGACGAATTTAAGCATCTGGCTTTGATGTTGGAGGCTGATCCTTCGATTTCGCGGGGTGGGTGTGTGATGGAGTCTCCGGTTCGTGTGGTGGATGGGCAGATAGAGAAGCGGTGGCTGCGTGTAGTGGGTCAACTGGGTTTGCAAATTCCGTGGAAGTTGAACCATGTTTCAGAATGAAAGTGCGGAAAAATGGCCACTGTTTCTGCGGCGCGCAAAACAACGTGTGCACGCCTTGGAAACCTCCCTAGAAGTGGGGGGAAAGTTGACGCGGCTCACCGGGTTAGTGCTGGAAGCTTCGGGAATTCATGCAGCCGTTGGGGCGCAGTTTATGGTGCAAATGAGCCAGCACCCACCGGTCTTGGCCGAAGTGGTTGGGTTTTCCAATGAGCGAGCATTCTTAATGCCTGCAGGTGATGTGCAGGGTTTATCTAGCGGTGCCACGGTGTTGCCTGTTCATGCCATCTGGACAATTCCTCGATTGAATCAATCAGAGCAAGAGTCTGTTCACGCTTCGGATCAGAGTGGCTTGCGCTTGCCTTTGGGGCCTGGTCTTTTGGGTCGTGTTGTGGATGCACAAGGTGTTCCGCTAGACCACTTGGGACCTTTGAGTAATGTGGTTTTCAGATCTATTCATCCCATCCCTGTCAACGCGATGGACCGCGCGCCTGTGCGTGAACCTTTGGACACGGGTGTACGTGCCATTAACGCGCTATTCACAGTCGGTCGAGGTCAGCGAATAGGCTTGTTTGCGGGCTCTGGCGTGGGGAAAAGCGTCTTGCTAGGCATGATGGCACGTTATACCCAGGCGGATGTGATCGTGGTGGGATTGATTGGTGAGCGAGGGCGAGAGGTGAAGGAATTTATTGACAACACCTTGGGTGAGTCAGGCCGTGCGCGATCCGTTGTGGTGGCTGCACCGGCTGATGCACCACCTCTGCTGAGAATGCAAGGGGCGGTGTATGCAACAGCCGTTGCTGAAGCGTTTAGAGACCAAGGGCTACATGTCTTGTTGCTCATGGATTCGCTGACACGCTATGCGATGGCGCAACGTGAAATAGCGCTGGCTATTGGAGAGCCACCGGCTACCAAAGGGTATCCACCGTCTTGTTTTTCAAAACTCCCGCAACTGGTGGAGCGCAGTGGCAATGGATCCGTTGGCGGGGGATCTATCACCGCGTTCTATACCGTTTTGACAGAAGGTGATGACCAGCAAGATCCGATTGCAGACGCGGCCAGATCTATTCTGGATGGGCATATTGTTTTATCACGTGGACTGGCAGAAGCTGGGCATTTCCCGGCTATAGACATTGCACAGTCCACATCAAGGGTCATGCATGGGGTGGTCTCGCGTGAACATTTTGAAGCAGCTCAACGCTTTAGAGCCATCAGTTCCCGTTATGAGCAGGGGCGTGATCTCGTTCAACTGGGGGCTTATGTATCTGGGTCGGATTCCGTATTGGATGAGGCGATTAGACGCCATGAGCCCATGATGGCATTCTTGCGGCAGGACATGGGCGTTGTTGCTCCGATGGTGCAGAGTGTGCAAGAGATGAAACTATGCGAAATTTAAAAGGCTTGGCTTTGGCAATGGATTTAGCCGATCGGCAGCGCTTGCAAGCGGGCAAGGGTCTAGCGCAGTCGCAACGCGTCTATGGCTTCACTCAGAGTCAGTTACAGCAACTGGAAAGTTATCAGGAAGATTCACAGGCACGGTGGGTGACGGCGGGTCGTCAAGTCGTGGGGGGGGAATTGCTTCAGGGACGCTATCGGTTCATGGACCGATTGGGGGTGGCCATTAATTTGCAAGAAGGTGTCTTGAAAGAGGTGCAGCAACAGTTGGAGACCGCTAAGAAAAAATCTGTGGCAGCGGAGTTCCGCCTAGTCAGTTTGCAACGGGTGATGGCGAAACGGTCAGAACTGCAAGCCCAAGAATTAGCCCGAAAAGCGCAAAAACAAACGGATGAATTTGCGTCACAACGATATGCCAGTGCAGCAGTTCGCCAGCAAGAAGGAGGATGAAGATGATGCATACCGATATGGCTCGTTCATCTGTAAGTCCCAAAGGGGTTAGTGGTGAATTGGGACGATTGGATAAGGATAAAAATAAATCTACAGGGGATGCGGGAGACGAGTCAATGGGTGACTTCTCTTCGTTGCTGATGAATGTGGGCGCGGGGGAGCCAAGCGTTCCAGAGGCCAAATCAATACAAGAGGTCTCTCAAGAGGCGGTGACAGAAAACATGCCGACCGAAGGGAAAAATCAGCAGACTGATATTCCCCCCACGGCAGAAGGGGGACTGGCCCTCTTGCCGGCGGAGCCTTCCGTGTCGATGCCTGGATCTGAGCTTGCTCTCACGTGGCTTGCTGGTATGCAGGCGGCCGCGTGGGGGGGGCTAAAAGGGGAGCAGACGGGTTTGAATAAGGGAGTCGATACGGTGACTTTGGGCAGGGGTTTGGATCCGGCATCACTTGCGGCGCAAACAGCTCAAGCCGCGCAGGAACAAAACAAGCCGACCTCGGGCCATGAGAACCATTTGGGGGACGCCGTATCCAGCAGCGCCTTGCCGTTGCTTGCGCATGGGCAGGCCAAGTTAGGTGATCTGAAAATGGGGGACTCAAAAAATAGGACATCACTTGCAGTGGACGCTGAGGCGTCATTCCGGTCTGATGTGTTTGTCAAGCTTGAGCGCAACGAAGTGGCTAGCACTGGGACCAGCACCAACGTATCAACGCTGGATTTTTTCACGCAGCACATGGGCTCTAGAGCACCACAGGGTGGCGAGGGTGGGGCCTTTGGCTCGCCATCACTCCCAGTCACGGGTGGTGGTTTTGACGGTGTGCGCCTAGTACCGATGGGTATCA
>CANCAO010000005.1 GCA_947374105.1 Comamonadaceae bacterium
GCCCTGGCCCAAGGTGCGGCGCTGGCACGCCAGCGCTACGCGCAGAAAGCTTGAACCCCAAGCCTTAGATCTGTCACGATGACCCGTTTGTTGTTGTCTCCTGACCCAGTCGCGCCAGAGCAACTGGACACGACGCTGCGCCAGCAGGGCTATGCCGTGCTGAGTGCCGCCAGCGTAGCCCAGCTCGCAGGCTGCAGTTTGGCCGAACTGGAGGGTTTGCAAACCTTTTGGCACGACCTCCCGCCTGATGCGCACCTGAAGGACGGAGGACGCTACCGGCGTCGTCGTCATTCCTGCTTTGAAGTCTTGGGCGAACAAGTCACGCAGGTGGCCCACCGCGCCCACTGGCAGCCGGTGGAGTACAACGCCCTGCACGGCGGCATGGAACGCTGGTTTGAGCCCATGTCGCCCGTCATGGTGCAGCAAGCGACCTGGACTCAGTTGCTGCAATGGTTGGGTGCGGTGAGTACGGCGCTGAAGGGTCAAGCGCCCTGGTTCGTCGAGGCGCATCAGTTCCGCATCGACACCACCGACGGCATTGGCCGCCCCACGCCCGAGGGGGCGCACCGCGATGGGGTCGATGTGGTGGCTGTGTTCTTGGTGGAGAGACACGGCATCAAAGGCGGTGAGACGCGGGTGTTTGAAGCCGACGGCCCGTACGGCCAGCGCTTTACCTTGACCGAGCCATGGTCACTCTTGCTGCTGGATGATGAGCGCGTGATCCATGAATCCACCCCCATCCAACCCCTGAATGAAGAGGGCTACCGTGACACGCTCGTCATCACCTTGCGCCAGGACAGCTTTCAGGGGCAGCGCTTAAAAGCGACTTGATTTGACGAGGCTCAAACGCGGCTCCCAAGGTGGGTGCTGATTTGATTGTGATGGGCTCTCAGGGTCGGCATGGTCTGGAAAAGTGGGTGTTGGGCAGCGTAACGCAGCGTGTGCATGTCCCATGCCCACGGGCCGTAGAAATCAGAATTCTGGCGCAGAGCTGAAGCTTAAAAGCTCACCGCTGATGGGGTGTGAAAAATGCAATGTACTGGCATGCAGCAGCAGCCGCTTGGCCTGGGCAGATACTGCTTCGCTGGCATACAGCGCATCACCCAGGATGGAATGTCCCTGCGCTTGTAAATGAACCCGAAGCTGGTGGGTTCGACCTGTCACCGGTTCGAGTTCTATGCGGGTGGTGGGAGTGTCCCAAGATTGCGCATGCTGGTTCATCACTCGCCAGCGAGTGATGCTGGGTTTACCATGGGCCGGATCAATGATACGCAGTGGTCTCCGGGGCCAGTCCACTCCAATGGGCAGATCAATCACCCCCCAATCGCCTTGCGGAGATGACATATGGCCAGCCACTACGGCTATGTAGGTTTTGTCAATCTGTCGATGGGAAAACGCGTGATTGAGGGCACGCTGCGCCAGCGGGCCACGCGCCATTAGCATCAGACCTGATGTGGCCATGTCTAGCCGGTGGACGACCAATGCATCGGGGAAATCACGTTGCACTCGGGCACTCAGGCAATCCTGTTTATCAGGGCCACGCCCGGGTACTGATAGCAGACCGGCAGGTTTTAGCAGCACCAATAATGCGTCGTCCTGGAATACAACCATGACTTGTGTCGGGCTGATGGCTGCCGTGCAGTGGAACTCAATGCAGTCTGTCATCTTGCAGCAGGCGCTGCACGGTAAGGCACAGTTCTTCGATGTCATTAGGCTTGTGAATCAGTGCCTGAGCTCCTTCGGCCAGCGCGCTGTCTTCAATGTCCTGGGTGATGTAACCAGAGGCTAGGGCTACCGGAAGATCAGGCCGAGCATTGCGGGCAATGCGAAGTAAATCTACGCCACTGCAGCCTGGCATGTTGAAGTCGGTCACGAGCAGGTCGAAGTCCAGGGGGCGTTCACGCAGAGCGACTGCAGCCAGATGAGGGTCGGTAAAAGAGCTGACCGTGTAGCCTTTGCGTTTTAGTGATCGCTCCACGAGGAACACCAGGGCAACGTCATCGTCCACATACAAGACATGTTTGCCCTTTCCTGATATCGACGACGACTTGGGCACTTCTTCCAAGGTGGGCGTCACTTGCAGGTAGGTGACCGGGAAGTACAGGGTAAATTGACTGCCCACGCCAGGGGTGCTGCTGACGTTCACGCATCCACCATGACTTTGCATGATGCCGTGCACCACAGATAAGCCCAAACCTGTGCCCTGGCCTACAGGTTTGGTGGTGAAAAAGGGCTCAAAAATTCGTTCCAACTTTTCGGGACTCATACCACTGCCTGTGTCGCTGACGCAAACAGTGACGTAAGAGCCGGGAGAAATACCGAGCCGATCACACTCTTTCGAGTGTGGGTGACAAGCATCCAGAAAAATACTGACTGTTCCCTTGTTGGCCCCAAACGAATGAATGGCGTTGGTGCACAAGTTGAGCAGGGCTTGCTCGATTTGGGTGGCATCCGCCAGAACCAATGGTATTTTTTTGAGATGAATTTTCAGTGCCACCGTAGGTGGGAGTGTGACCTTGAGTAAGCGAGCGGTTTCCTCCACCACGTCAGTGATTTGAATTGGACTACGTTTAGGTGGCTCGTTGCGGCTGAAAGTGAGAATCTGTCGCACCAGATCACGGGCCCTATGTGCGGCTCGGTCAATCTCCATCAGACTGATCATTGCAGGCGCATCGCCCTCTGTGTCTTGTTTGGCCAGTGTTACATTGCCCAAAATCGCACCAATAATGTTATTGAAGTCATGCGCGATGCCTCCGGCCATAGTGCCGATGGCCTGCATTTTTTGCGATTCTCGTAATTGAATTTCAAGGGTGTTGCGGTGTGCTTCCACCTGTTTTTTGGAAGTGAGATCGCGTGCGAAAACGGTGGTGATCATGCCCTGGGGATGGTGTTCGCTGGTAACGCTGGCTTCCAGCGCCAACGTTTTTCCATCCACAGTTTGACCAATGACTTCGCCGAGCATGGCGTGCTTGACCACTTGCATGGTGTCCATGGCGCTTGTGATTTCGGGCAAAAATCGTTCTAACGGCGTGTTCAAGGCTTGTTCGGCCGGGCATCGAAACAGGATGGCGGCTGCCGGATTGAACACCCGGATTAGTAAATCATTGTCCACGCAGACGATGGCGTCGAGCGAAGAGTTGATGATGGTCGCCAGCCGGTTTTCGCTCAGACGTAATTCTTCGTTGCGCTGCTGCAGGGCGGCTGCACTTTCTTGCAGGGCACGCCGCCGCTCATTCAAGGCCCGGCGCTCGGCCAACAGAGGGCCTTGGTCAATGATGGCGCAGATGAAATGGGTTTGCTCGTTTTTCGCGTATTGAATACGTGCCATGTGCAGATCACCCGTGAACCTGCCAGCAGAACCTCTGGAGAAGACGACTTCGTTCACGTTGCTTTGACCATCACGTTGTGCCACAGCCATCGCTCGTTCAACGTTATTCGTATGCTCTGATTCAACTAAAGGCATCAAAAAGTTGAGCGCTGCGTCTTGTTCCGTGGGGCGAAACAAGCGCAAGGCCATCGCATTGCTTTGGATCACCATGCCTGACTCATCCACTACCATCAAAGCCAGAGGCACATTGGAAAATAGGGTTTCGAACCGTTCTGATGCCCCCTCAGCGGCAAGTCGGCTGTAGTGCAGGGTCGCATTCTGGGCTTTGAGGTCGGTTTGATAGGCGCGCAAATCCTCAATCAACGTGGATAGGGTGTGGAGCGAGGTTACTTTCTGCATGGCAGGTGCGCTGAGGAGTGAAAGGAAATGGTAGCAGACGAATTCTCACTAAACGCCCTTTATGATTCACTAGGCGATGCGAGGCACCACCCCCGTCTTACTTACTCCGTTTAAGGACTGATTTTTTATGCCCCACATGGCTGCTTCTTCGGCGTTAGCCCGCTTTCGTGTGATTGACCTCACTCAGGTGCGTGCCGGCCCTACCGCTTGTCGCCAGTTGGCCGACTGGGGTGCGGATGTGATTCAGGTGCAAATGCCCGAGCACATGCGCGGCGACGATACGCTGGGCGGGCAAGACGGCTCGGACTACCAGTACACCCACCGCAACAAACGTTCCATCACGCTGAACCTCAAAGAACCCGAGGGCATTGCCGTGCTCAAACGCCTGATTGCGGGCGCGGATGTGGTGGTAGAGAATTTTCGGCCGGACGTGAAGTTTCGCCTGGGCATTGATTACGAGACGCTGAGCCAAGACCACCCTGGCTTGGTCTATGCCAGCATCTCCGGCTTTGGCCAGACCGGCCCCTTGGCCCAGCGCCCCGGCTTTGACCAGATTGCACAGGGCATGGGCGGGCTGATGTCGGTCACCGGCATGGCCGAGCAGGGCCCCATGCGGGTGGGCATTCCGATTGCTGATTTGTGTGCAGGAATTTTTGCCGCGCAAGGAATTTTGGTGGCACTGTTGGAGCGCGAAGCCTCGGGCAAGGGCCAGTGGCTGCACACCTCGCTGCTCGAATCCATGGTGTACATGATGGACTTCCAGACCTCGCGCTGGTTGATCGACGGCGACGTGGCCACGCAGGCCGGCAACTTCCATCCCACCAGCATTCCGACCGGTGTGTACAAGGCGCGCGATGGCTACATGAACATTGCCGTGTTCGGCTCCAAAATTTGGGAGCGCTTTTGCGACATCCTGGGCGCACCTGAATGGGTGAGTGATGAGCGTTACCACGACAAGCAAGGCCGCTCTGTGAACCGCGACACGCTCAATGCTGAGATCAACCGGCGTCTGGCCGCGCAAGACCGTAGTTATTGGATCGAACGCCTGAACGCGGGCGGCGTGGCCTGCGGCCTGATCAACAATATGGCCGAGGTGTTTGCCGAGCCGCAGGTGCAGCACCTGGGCATGGTGCACAACGTCGTGTCCAAACACCAAGGGCCACAACGCTTGGTGGGCCAGCCGGTGCAGTTGGAGCGCACGCCCAGTACCATCGCCCGCGCCGCGCCGCGCCGGGGCGAGCACAGCGAAGAGATTTTGACCGAACTGGGCCTGTCCAAAGAGGACATGGCGCGCATGAAATCCACCGGAGTTTTTTGATGTCTGAAACCGTTTATTCATCCCCCACCGAGCGTGTGCAAACCTGGGCCGAGGGCAGCACCCTGCACATCCGCTTCAACAACCCGGCGCGCCACAACGCTTTGTCGGTCGATATGTGGGAGGCCGTGCCGCCCCTGTTGGTACAGGCTGAAAACGACGACGCCATTCGTTTGGTGGTTTTCTCCGGCGCGGGTGAAAAAGCCTTTGTCTCCGGCGCTGATATCTCGCAGTTTGAGGACCAGCGCGCCGCCGAAGCCGCCGTGGCCCGCTACGAAGCCATGGCTGAGAACGCCTTGATGGCCATCTACAACTGCAAAAAGCCGACGCTGGCCAGCATTCGCGGTTTTTGCATCGGCGGCGGCGTGAACGTGGCCATCAGTTGTGACATCCGCATTGCGGCCACCAACTCAGTGTTCTCCATTCCTGCCGCCCGTTTGGGCCTGGGCTACCGCTATTCGGCCATGAAGAATCTGGTTGATTTGATCGGCATGGGTGCGGCGAAAGATTTATTTTTTACCGCGCGCAAGATTGATGGGAACGAGGCCAAGTCCTTGGGCTTGGTGTCGCGCGTTTGCGCACCCGATGACCTGCCTGAGCTGCTGGCCGAGTACACCTCAGCCCTGGCCGCCAATGCACCGCTCACGGTGTATGCAGGCAAGGCCATTACCGCCGAAATTTTGAAACCCTCACCCGCGCTGGACATGGGCTTATGCCAGCAGCTCATCAAGGGCTGTTTTGAAAGCGCAGACTACGCCGAAGGTCGCAAAGCCTTCATGGAAAAGCGCAAGCCGGTGTTCACCGGCAAGTAATCAAAAAATCAAACAAAGGAACCCACCATGAAATCTTATTGGCTCAAGATGGATGACCACCATTCCACATTGGAGCTGCGTGACGTGGCGCAGCCCACACCCGGTCCACGCCAAGTGCTGGTGCGCGTGCGCGCAGCGGGTCTGAACCGGGGTGAGCTGATTGCAGGCCACGGCTTGCACGGCAGCGGCGCTGCGGCAAAGCCGATTGGCATGGAGGCGGCAGGCGAAGTGGTGAGTTTTGGCGCTGAGATCACCGGCCTCAAAGTGGGTGACCGCGTGATGGGCCGCTGCCCTGGCGCGTTTGCTGAATACGCCTTGATCGACGGGCGTGAAGTGATGACGGTGCCTGACAGCTTGACGTGGGAAGAAGCGGCCAGCATCCCGCTCACCTTCTTGGTGGTGTACGACATGCTTGTCATGCAAGGGCGTCTGAAGGCCGATGAATGGCTGCTGGTGGCGGGCGCGTCGTCGGGCGTGGGAGTGGCTTCGATGTTGATGGCTAAAGCCTTAGGTGCCAAAGTGATTGGCACTTCGGGTTCCGCTGCCAAGCTGGCGCGACTCGACACCCTAGGCCTGGATGTGGGTTTGTGCACACGCGTCGCTGATTTCCATGACGCGGTCATGCAGACGACCGAAGACAAGGGCGTTGATCTGGTCGTCAACACCGTGGGCGGCTCGGTCTTTGCTGAGTGTGTGCGCAGCATGGCCTTTGAGGGACGACTAGCCACGGTGGGCTATGTGGACGGCGTGCTCCAGGGAGCGATGGACATTGAGCTGCTGCACGCCAAACGTTTGACGTTGTTTGGTGTGTCCAACAAGTTGCGCAACGCGGATCAAAAATCTTCGGGTGTG
This sequence comes from Comamonadaceae bacterium, assembly GCA_947374105.1. GTDB lineage: Bacteria > Pseudomonadota > Gammaproteobacteria > Burkholderiales > Burkholderiaceae_C > CANCDA01. The sequence continues at coordinate 6,707 of CANCAO010000005.1, forward strand.
CCCGGCTTCAAGAGCCACATCTTGCCGCTGCTGGCCAATGGTCGCATCAGGCCGGTGGTGGATAAGGTGTTCGCATTTACCGATCTGGCGCAGGCCAAGGCCATGATGGAGAGCAATCAGCACCTTGGAAAAATTGTGCTGATGGGTGTCTGAATACTCGCTGTATCCGATACGATTTAGGAGCAATCACACCATGCGAACCTTGTCGATCTTCTCGGCCTTACTGTTAAGTAGTTTGGGGTTTTCAGCTCAAGCTCAAAATACAGCCTACCCTAACAAACCCATCAAGCTGCTGGTCGGCTTTGCGCCTGGGGGAGCGGCTGATTATGTGGCGCGCACAGTGGGCGATGCACTTGGGCGAACGCTGGGCCAGCCCATCGTGATTGAGAACCGGGCGGGCGCGGGCTCCAGCATCGCCGCAGAAGCGGCCGCCAAGGCAGCGCCAGACGGCTACACGATTCTTATCGCCAGCCCGAGCAGCATCTCTGTGAACCCGGCGCTTAACCCCAAGCTGGGCTACAGCGCGCGTGATCTGACACCGGTGAGCAAGGTCACCAGTTCGCCGCTGGTGATTGCGGCGCATCCGGGCAGCGGTATCAATTCGGTGGCTGATTTGGTAGCCAAGGCCAAACGAGCTCCCGGCACGCTGAACTATGCCACCTCAGGCAATGGCTCTGCGCCTCACTTAGGCGCAGCCTTGTTCAGCCAAGTGGCACGTGTGCAGATGGTGCACATCCCCTTTCGCGGCGGCGGTCCAGCCATTCAGTCGGTGGTGGCGGGGGACACGCAATTGACCTTTGGCACGCCGCCCTCGGTGCTGCCCATGGTCAAAGCTGGGCGACTCAAAGGCCTGGCTGTCAGCTCGCGCGAACGTTCGTCTCTGGTGCCTGATTTGCCCGGTATGGTGGAAGCTGGCCTGCCCGACTATGCGATTGAATTTTGGTACGGATTTTTTGTACCCGTTGGCACGCCATCGGCAATCATCAAGAAGTTGTTTGACGCTACCCTTATTGCGCTACAACAGCCCCAAGTGAAGGCCGCGCTGGCGCGCGAAGGCACAGAGGTTTCGCTGTCGGTATCACCCGAGCAGTTTGCCGCTTTCCTGTCAGAAGACGCCAAGTTTTGGGTCAAGTTGGTCAAGGATGCTGACGTGAAAGTGGAATAAATTTCTCTCAATATTAAATGGAAACAAGATGACTACTTACCAACTGAGTGTGAACGGCAAGCCCCGCAGCGTGAACGCGGACAGCGACACGCCGCTGCTCTACGTCCTGCGCGATGATTTGGGATTGCAAGGCCCAAAATACGGTTGTGGTCTGGGTCAATGTGGTGCTTGCACGGTGCTGCTCAACGGTGAAGCGGTGCGCAGTTGCATCATGCCGGTGGCTAGCGTCAAAGCGGGCAAAGTGGTCACACTGGAAGGTTTGGGCACGATTGAAAAACTGCACCCAGTGCAACAAGCCTTTATTGACGAGCAGGCCGCGCAGTGCGGCTACTGCATCAACGGCATGGTGATGACCACGGTGGCGTTTTTGGGCAAGACCCCTCGCCCGAGCGAGGGGCAAATTCAGAAGGCGCTGGCCAACAATTTGTGTCGCTGCGGCACGCACACACGCATTGTCAAAGCGGTGCAACGTGCGGCTGACTTATCGCCGAAAACCATGACTTCAAAAGTCACAGTGAAAGGGGCCTGATCATGCAACGTCGCGATTTCCTCAAAACCGGCAGCGGGCTGGTGGTTTCTTTCTCTCTTCTGGGTGTAACCGAGCTTGCAGGTGCACAAGTAGGTACACCAACACCGCCTGCTAAAAGTATGGTTGCAGCAGAGGTCGATGCCTGGCTGGGTTTGGGTGCTGATGGCCATGTGACCGTATACAGCGGCAAGGTCGATCTGGGCACTGGCGTGCGCACGGCATTGGCGCAATTGGTGGCCGAAGAGCTGGATGTGGATTTTGACCAGATCGACATGGTGATGGGCGATACGCTTCTCACCTTGGATCAGGGTCAGACGGCCGGTAGCCTGAGCATCTCTAACGGCGGCGGTACCTTGCGTCGTGCGGCAGCCAGCGCGCGTCAAGCCTTGCTGGCGGCAGCGGCCACACGCCTGGCAGCCGATGTGACGCAGCTAAGCGTTGCGCGCGGTGTCGTGTCGGTCAATCAAAGTGATAAAAAAATCAGCTATGCCGCGCTGGTGGCCGGCAAACCGCTCAACGTCAAGCTTGACCCCAAGGTGGCGCTCAAATCCCCTTCGACACACAAAGTAGTCGGCCAGTCTGTACCGCGCGTAGACATTCCCGCCAAGGTGACGGGTCAGTTCACCTATATCCATGACTTCAAGTTGCCCGGCATGTGGCATGCCCGTGTGGTGCGCCCACCGGGCTTAGGTGCCACTTTGGTGAGTCTGGACGAGTCTTCCGTGGCGAGCATCTCTGGCGTTAAGGTCGTGCGCAAGCAGGATTTTGTAGCTGTGCTGGCCAAGTCCGAGTGGGCCGCAGTCAAAGCCGCGCGCCAGCTCAAAGCGCAGTGGACTGCACCCAGTACCCTGCCTGATCAGGCCAAGCTGTACGACTACTGGCGTGCCTTGCCTGTGGGGAAAAACGAACCAGTGATCCGGAATGGCGACGCCGTGACGGCGCTGGGCACAGCGGTCAAAAAACTCAAAGCCACCTATGACTTTGCGCCGCACACCCACGGCTCCATGGGCCCGGCCTGTGCTGTGGCGGACTTCAAGAGCGAGCGTTGTACTGTGTGGTCGGCTTCGCAGGCCACGCATTCGCTGCAAAGTGAGTTGTCCACCGTACTGGGCGTGGCCAAGGCCAACATCCGGATGATTTACCTGGACGGGGCAGGCTGCTATGGCCGCAACGGACATGAAGACTGCTCTGGCGATGCGGCCCTGGTCTCGCAACTGGCGGGCGTGCCAGTGCGGGTGCAGTGGATGCGCGCCGACGAGCACGGTTGGGATCCGAAAAGTCCACCTACCCTGGTGGACATGGAGGGTGGGCTGGACGCGCAAGACTTGCCTGTGGCCTGGCGATCGGAGTTTTTTATTGCCCAAGCCACCGGTACCTTGGACGAATTTCCGATGCTGGCTGCCGTGCTCTCGGGCGTCAAGCGCAGCGGCTACTACACCGGTAACATCCAAAAAAATGCCGATGTGCTGTACCAGTTTCCGAATATTCAAACCGAGGTACACCGTTTGGCCGACAAAGCCTTTCGCACCTCACACCTGCGCACCCCGGGGCGCATGCAAAACACCTTTGCAAACGAAGCCTTTTTTGACGAAATGGCTGCTGCTGCCGGGGCCGACCCTTTGCAGTGGCGCGTCACTTATTTGAAAGAGCCGCGTGCCAAGGCAGTGCTGGAGGATGTAGCCAAGCTGTCTAAATGGCAAAGTCGATTATCACCTGCTGCCAAGATCCCCGGCGACATTGCGCGCGGTCGCGGTGTCGCGTTTGTGAAGTATGACAATGACCGTACCTTTGTCGCCTTGGTCGCTGAGGTCGAGGTGAATAAAAAGTCAGGCCAAATCCGCGTTACCGACATCTGGTGCAGCCACGATTGCGGCCAGGTTATCAACCCAGACGGAGCCATCAACCAGATCGAAGGCGGTATTGTGCAAACCATCAGCCGCACGCTGATCGAGGAGTTGCAATTCAACCGCAGTCACTTCACCAGCTTGGACTGGGCCAGCTACCCCATCCTGCGCTTTCCCGATGTGCCGCGTATCCACGTCAACCTGATCAATCGGCCCGACATGCCGTCTTGGGGTGCGGGCGAGATGGCGCCTACCGTGGTGCCTGCGGCCATTTCGAACGCAGTGTTTGATGCCATCGGCGCGCGTATGCGGTCTGTGCCCTTTCTTCCTGCTAAAGTGCTTGCCCTCTCGACCACTTAATCACTTTGAAAAATCGCACGGCCTGTTTCAGGCTTTGCGGTCCGACAGTTAAAAAACAGACATGAGCAGCTACAAGATACGCCCAGCCACAGCGAAAGACGCTAAAACCATCACGGACATTCATGCCCGAGTCAGCGACGAGATTTACAAGGCCTTGTTGCCTGTCGACGCCTTCAAGCCGCAGTCCCAAATTGAGGGGCTCGCTTACTGGCGCGATGCCATCGAATACGGCGAACCGCAGGTGCTGGTCGCTATAGAGGGTGAGGTCATCATCGGTTTTGTCGGGTTTGACCGATCGCGTGACAAGGGTACCAAGCCCACCGTGGGCGAGATTTGGTCGATTGTGGTGGAGCCCTCGCACTGGAACGCGGGAGCGGGCCTGGCCCTTTGGGATGCCGCCCGTGAGGGTTTGCAAGACGAGGGTTGTACTCAGGTCACGATCTGGTTACCTCTAGGCAACGAGCGCGCTTTGCGCTTTCACGAGTTGGCTGGGTTCAAGCGTGAATTGCCATCGGCCCGAACCGTGGATGTAAATGGTTTTCGGTTGGAAGAAATTCGCTTGAAACGCTCCACCGACTGAGTCGCGTCTCGCCTACTTTTCTTTCGCCTTCTTTTAGACGCAGCCAGGTGAGTTGAAGTAATCGCGCATCGGCGCTCGCACGGTGGCGCTGTAGGCCTCTTTCTTGGGTCACCTGGTCTTTAACGACGTGCCATAAGTCGGCTTCTTCTTCGCTCAGCAAAATGCGCAGGTTGTCCAGTTTGAAATTGGGTGTCATGTTGGCTGCTTCAAATAAACGACCTAGCCAGCTGTAGTCATGTCCCCAGCCGTCTGAGTAGGCGATTTGTCCGCCGAGATTTTGGTTGAGCAGGCTTGCTACCTCTCTCACATAACGCCCACGGCTCAGCAGCAGGTCTTGAGAAATATGGTGCACAGCTTGGGCGCTGTTGTCCCAGTGCGTCCAATCGGGCTCGGGTCGGATCAACGAACACCATGTCTGACCATCGGGCAGGGTGTAGCCCAATTCGATGGGGTAGCTACTGCGGCCAAAGCCGGAGGCCTCGATGTCCAAAATGATGGGAGCAGTTTTCATACTGCTTGTATCGGCACGATTAAGCGATAACTTAAGGCCCCACCAGCGCTTCCGGTTCGAGACCTTAACCCCTACTCAAAAAGTGACTCAAATCCGTCAATGGGCTCAAAACGCTTGTTGCGGTATTGCAGGCGTGAAGGCCCTGGCAAGGCGCGTTCACGCACTGAGTGGCGCTCATCACCTGGATAACACAGCACCCTTATGCCGTCTTGGTCAAAGGGCTCAGGTTGCACCACGGGGGGCAGGCGACTGCGGGCTTCGCTCAAGACACTGGCCACACTGGTGTGGCGCGAGAGATGGGCCAAGCTCATGATTTGCGGTGGTGCCAGCTCAATTTGTGCGTCCCGGTACTGGAGCAGAGCGGCGCGGGGTGCGATCCACACGCTCGCGGTGGCTTCGTGGTTGTCGTGGCTTGCGGTTTGGTCCAGCGGCATGGCGGAGACAAAGAAGCGGGTGTCAAAGCGTTTGGTACTGACCGAAGGCATGAAAGGCGTAATCCAGCGCACCCAGGGGGTGACGCCTTGGGTACTGAGCCGCAGACCTAGACGCGCCAGTACGGCAGCAAAGGGTAGACCCTCAGCCAGCAAGGCGCGGGCCTGCATCACTTGGTCGGCAGTGGCACTTTGCGCGAACAACACGCCCGACTCTTCAAACGACTCGCGCAGCGCGGCCACATACATGCTGGCAGCAGTGGATGCGTCAAGGTCTGGTTCACCCAAGTTGGTGTGCAAGGCGTGTGCGGGTTGATCCAGGTGGGCCTGCGTGTCAGGGGCGGCATCCAGCGCGTCCACTTTCCCCCCCGGAAATACATAAGCCCCGCCCAGTACGTCAGATAAGCCGTGGCGCTTGATGAGAAACACCTCCAGTCCCAGCGGCGCGTCTCGCAGCATCACCACTGTGGCGGCAGATCGTACGGGTGTGGTGATGATTTTTGAATTCAATTTCATGGCGAGATTTGTTGAAACGTGGAGCTGGCAAAGCACGCGATGCGTGGGCATGGTAAGTTCCATGCACAGATTAGAAGAGTGAAGAATGATTTTATGCAAAGATTGACAGCGCCGTTGGGTGAACTTACAAGGGGGCGTTTGCTGGGCATCCGCCGTGGCATTGAGAAAGAAAGCCTGCGCGTGCAGCCTAACGGTGCACTGGCACTGACGCCTCATCCGATGGCCTTGGGCTCGGCGTTGACGCATCCCAATATCACCACCGACTTTTGCGAATCACAGCCTGAGCTCATCACTGGCGTGCACGCGGGCGTGCAGGATTGTCTGGATGAGCTGACCCAGGTACACCAGTTCACCTACCGCGCACTGTGTGCCGCTGGGGACGAGATGCTGTGGGCCGCTAGCATGCCTTGTGGGTTGCCGGGGGATGATGCCATTCCGCTAGGTTACTACGGTAGCTCCAACATCGGGCGCGCCAAGACGGTGTACCGCATGGGTCTGGGCCACCGCTATGGGCGGCGCATGCAAACCATTTCGGGCATTCACTACAACTGGTCGCTCCCCGGTGTGAGCAGCGAGCAGTATTTCGGGCTGATCCGCAACTTTCGCCGCCACGCCTTTCTTTTGCTTTACCTCTTGGGCGCTTCACCGGCGGTGTGCTCCACTTTTGTGGCCGGGCGTCCGCATGAATTGCAGGTACTCAAGGGCAACACGCTGTACATGCCGCACGGCACCTCGCTGCGCATGGGGCGGCTGGGCTACCAGAGCGATGCGCAAGCGTCTCTCGCGGTGAGCTACAACAGCCTGGAGGGCTACGCCACTTCGCTGCAAGACGCGCTCACACGGCCTTGGCCCGCTTACGAGGCCATGGGTATTCAAAATGCGCAGGGCGAGTACAAGCAACTGGCCACCAGCCTGTTGCAAATTGAGAACGAGTTCTACGGCACCATCCGCCCCAAGCGCATCATTCACCCGGGTGAACGCCCGCTGCACGCGCTGCGTGAGCGCGGCGTGGAGTACGTCGAGGTGCGCTTGCTTGACTTGAACCCGTTTGAGCCGATAGGCATTAGCGCGCAAACCCTGCGTTTGCTTGATGTCTTCTTGCTGCATTGCCTGCACAGCGACAGCCCGCCCGACAGCCCGCAAGAAATTGCCGACATGGCTGAGAACCAGCAGCGCACGGCAGCGCGGGGCCGCGAGCTCGGGTTGACCTTGCGGCGTCATGGGCGCGACGTGCTGTTGACCGAATGGGCGGGCGAGCTGCTCCAAGCCTTTGTGCCCATGGCCCAGGCGCTGGACGATGCGCATGGCTGCAGCGATTACAACGCTGCGCTGTCCTCGGCGCAAGCCGCGCTACAGCAACCCAGCCTGCTCCCCTCGGCCCGCGTGCTGGAGACCATGGCTGCTGCACATGACAACTCCTTTGTGCGATTTGTGCGTGTGCAGTCGCTGCAAATGCAGCAAGCCTTGTTGGGTCTGCCTTGGTCGCCCGCGCAGCAGGAACGATTTGAGATCATGGCACAAGCGTCGCTAGTTGATCAGCACGACATCGAAGCCGCAGACACCCTGTCCTTTGAGGCCTTTCGTCAAAATTACGTCTCGCCCGCGCGCTTGGAACTGGTTTAACCATGGCAATCCAATGGTTCCCCGGCCACATGCACCTGACCAAGCAGGTGATCACCGAGCGCATCAAAGCGATTGACGTGGTGATTGAGCTACTGGATGCCCGCCTGCCCGGCTCCAGCGCCAACCCCATGCTGACCCAACTCACCGCCAGCCGCCCCACGCTCAAGGTGCTCAATAAACAAGACATGGCCGACCCGCTGCGCACCGCGCCTTGGCTGGCGTACTACAACAGCCAGCCCGGCACCCGCGCCATTGCGCTGGACAGCTCTGACACCGCTGCTGCCCAGCGCCTGATAGCGTCGTGCCGTGCGCTGGCCCCGCTGCGCGGCGGTATGGTCAAGCCCATGCGCGTGCTGATTTGCGGCATTCCCAACGTTGGCAAGTCCACCCTCATCAACAGCCTGGTGCGCAAGCGCGCTGCCAAGGCGGCTGACGAGGCCGGTGTGACCAAGGCCGAGCAGCGCATCAGCCTGGCCGACGACTTTTATTTGTACGACACCCCCGGCATGCTGTGGCCGCGCATCATCGTGGCCAAGAGCGGCTACAACCTGGCCGCCAGCGGCGCAGTGGGGCGCAACGCCTTTGATGACGAAGAGGTGGCGCTGGAGTTGCTGGATTACCTCAAAGGCCCCTACGCCGACCGGCTACAAGCACGCTACAAGTTGGCCAATGTTGCGCAGGTATCGGCGATGAGCGACGACGAGCTGCTCACCGAAATCGGACGCAAGCGCGGTGCCCTGCAAAGCGGTGGCCGCGTCAACACGCAAAAAGCGGCGGAGTTGGTCATCAACGACTTTCGCACCGGCCAGCTCGGCCCCATCACCCTGGAAACGCCAGAAGAATTTGACCTGTGGCTGGCCGCTGGGCAAAAGCTGGACGCGGAACGCCAGGTGAAAAAAGACGCGATCGAACTCAACCGACTCATCAAGTTCAAAAAAATACCGCGCCCGCCGCGTGAAGAATCATGAAAACTATTTTCCCCCTGCAGCTGCTGTTTGCCCCTGACCGCAACGATCCGCAACCCCTCGTCCTGTACCACGGTCGCAATTGTCCCGACGGCTTTGCCGCCGCTTTGGCCGCCTGGCTGTTCTATGAAGGTAAAGCCGAGATGCTGGGCCTGGACCATGGTGACATCAAATCCGTTAATGATCTGCCTGCGCTGGCGGGCCGTGCCGTTTACATCCTCGATTTCTCGTTTAACGAAGACATCCTGCGCGGGATTGAAGAACGTGCCGCCAAGCTGGTGATGCTGGATCACCACAAAAGCGCGGCTGAAAAGCTCACCGGTTTTGCCTGCCGCTGCGGCGTGGTGCACTTTGACATGAGCAAGTCAGGCGCACGACTGGCTTGGGAATTTTTTCAACCTAACCGTGCCTTGCCAGATCTGGTGCGTTTCATAGAAGACCGCGACATCTGGGTTTGGCAATACACCGAGAGCCCGGCTTTTCTGGCGGCGTTGGACATGGAGCCTATGGACTTTGCGCGCTGGGCTGATATGGCCGCGTTCAGTCCCGAGCAGATCACCGCCTTCATGGCGCGTGGCCACGCCATGGATGAAAAATTCAGCAAACTTTGCGCAGATATTGCTGAAGACGCCCAGCCCATTAACTTCAATGGTCAGCAGGGTTTGATGGTGAATGCGCCGGGCGTGTTTCACAGTTTGGTGGGTGATACGCTGGCCAAAAAAAGCGGCACGTTCGCCTTGATGTGGACGGCGGGCAAGGGCGGTGTGGTGAAGGTTGGCCTGCGCTCACGCAGTGGCTTCGACTGCATCCCCTTGGCCGAGAGCATGAAGGGCGGCGGTCACGCCCAGGCTTGCGGTTTCAAGATGGGCCTAGAGCGCTTGCCAGAGCTTGTGGGCGGGATGTTCAAGGCCTGAGAGTCGCGCGCCACCAACTGGCGTTGTCCAAGAGTAGGCAAGCCCCTTCGGGGATGTGTTCCATGCGCGCGATTCGATCCTGCGCAGGGGTGGGCATCTGCATTTCTTCCCATCGACCGGGAGCTACCCAACGGAGGGCATGCAAGGCCCGATGCGTCATGTCGGGCACGATCACGGTGGGGCGTTGGCCTGGTGGCGTGACGATCACTGCAAGAGACTGCTCTAGCGCACCCATTCGGTGGTTGGAAATGTCCATAGTCTTGGCGTAAGGCACCAACTGTGGTGGGCGGTAGTGATGCAGGGTAAGTACACCGCCAATGTGGGGTGTGGTCACGCTGGCCACGTCCAGATGGCCATCTCCATCAAAGTCAGCAACGCCCACCGGATTGAGCCAACGAAAGGTTGAGCCTGTGTTGGGTCCTCGAGCCAACTCTACGAGTTCAAGTGGTGATGATTTGTCTTTGGTTGCATTCCGAAGCCCCAATACCACTAGCGCCGAGCCTTGGAGCGCATCGGACTGCACCACAATGATCTCGTCGCGTCCATCGCCGTCCAAGTCCACCAGCCTTAGGATGCGATCTTCAAATACCTTGAGTAACGGCAAATGAAGTACAGCTTCGCGTGCGTCACCGCTTGGATTGGTCACCAGTACGTGCAAGCTGCCCGCATGTGCGGGCGAGCCCAGCGCTGCATGTGGGTAGCGCAACGTGGGTGAGCCCAACCAAGCCCATCGAATGTCGTTCTGACCGCGCACCACTTGGCTCTCGGGCAACCGATTTTTTGCCGCCGCAGGTGGTGAAAGAAATGAGGCAGGGGGTGCATTGCACGCTACAGATGCAACGCTCAAGATTAAATCCATGGCCCAGGTGCTACAGGCCAACGCAAAGCTCAGCAGGACAGCGAATCGGCGCATGGCCGTGGCTAAAACGCCGATCCCGGCTGCTGTAAAAAGGCTTCTTCTGCGGGCGTTGACACGCGACCCAATATCGCGTTGCGATGCGGGAAACGACCAAACCGTTCGATGATGGCCTGGTGCTTCAGCTCGTAGTTCAGATTGCCTTCCAGTCCCGGCTCGGAGAACAGCAGGACAGCTTGCGAGTGGATGAGCGCAGATTCGCTGTGCATATAAGGCATGTAGGCAAAGGCTCGTTGCTCAGGCGATAGGCTGAGGGCCTGCCCACTGGCCACCAGCGCTTGTGACAGCGCCAGTGCCTGAGGGTCTTGTGCAAACGCAGAGGGTTGCTCGCGAAATATGTTGCGTGAGAACTGATCCAGCACAATGATCTCGGCCAGCCGCCCCTGTGGCGTGGCCCGCCAGTGCGCCAGCTCACCGCGAATCGCCGCCTGCAATGCGGAACCAAAGCGCTCGCCCATCAGAGCGTCCAGGGCTGCGTCTTTGGCAAAGCGGCGTTGGTTGTCCAGCTCGTCAAACCAGAAGTGCAGGGTGTCTGTGGCTTGCATGGTGTGTGGCTGGATCAACAGGCAGTTACTTGAACTTGTCCTTGTCTTTGCCGCGTGGAATGACCGCTGTCATGGGGGACATGGGGCGGTCTGATGTGTGCTCTTTGGGGGGTGAAGTGTCCTTCTTGGGCTTCTTCGCCATCTTGTTACTCTTCTGATCGCCTTTGGACATATTGATTGCTCCGGTTGACGCCACGACGTGTGGCTGAGGTTGCAATAATAAATCAAGAGGCCTCGCCGGAGCCAGAGAATAGTTCCGCCATCGTCTTGCGCAGCCATTGGTTGCTGGCGTCGGCGTTAAAGCGTTCATGCCAATGTTGTTTGACCTTGTAGGTGGGTAACGTTAGTGGTGGCTCCAACACCTTCACGCGTTCCTGTTGCGCGAGTGCATTGCCAAGCTGTCGTGGCACGATCACCAGAAACTCGGTTTGCGCCACGATGCGGGCCACGCCAAGAAAACTGGGTACGCGCAGCACGACTCGACGCTCCACTTTGTTCTTTGTCAGGACCTTGTCCACAATGGAATGGCCCGTGCCCGAAGCCATGACCAAGATGTGTCCTTCGGCTGAAAACGCTTTGCGTGTGAGTTTCGCACCAATGCGAGGGTGTTCGCTGGAAGCGAG
>CANCAO010000006.1 GCA_947374105.1 Comamonadaceae bacterium
TGGTCCAGCGCCGCTGCGCGTAAAGCGTCGAGCGTGGCATCACGGCGATCGGGCACGATGCCCATGTCGGTCACGACACAACCCAGACGCTGCAACAGGGCGCGCAGGAAGAAGCGGTTGGAGTTGTAAATGGTGCCGGGTCGCATGTCTTGCGGGGCCACGTCACCGGGCATGACCAGTTCATCACCCGTTGAAAACAAGGCCACACGCGGGCGCGGCGCAACGGGCACATTTTTCATACCGATTCCAGCCGCTAGACCAAGCGAAGCGGGCGTAAGCAGCTCCCCTTTGGATAGCACAACCGCACCGCGTGCGACATCTTCACCCGCGCGGCGAATCCATTGGCCGAGTTGCGGCGTGGTCTTAACCCGCACCGTGGCGGTATCGCCCAGCGCTTCGCAGTCTTCTTGCATGACCACCGTGTCAGCGCCTGCGGGAATCGGCGCGCCAGTGAAGATGCGGGCCACGCTGCCGGGCAGTAGCGGTTGCCCGTTGCTGCCTGCCGCAATGCGTTGCGACACGGGTAGCACCACGCCGGGTGTGGGCACATCGGCACAGCGCAGGGCGTAGCCGTCCATGGCGCTGTTGTCTTGCGGGGGCACATGCAGGGCCGACACCAGATCAGCCGCCAGCACCCGGCCATCGGCGTCGAAGGTGTTGACGTACTCTGTGGCCGCCAAGGGGCTAGCGTGGCTGAGCAGCTCGGCCAGCGCGTCGTCCAATGACTTCAAAGGGGGGAAGGTAGAGCGTGGCACGTTCATGGCAGTGAGTGCAGTGACTTGGCAATGACTTGGGGTCAGCCCCGGTCGTACTCAAAGCGATCCGCATGCGCCATGAGCCAGTCGGCCACGGCGTCGCTGTCGTTGAGGTCCAGCACGTCGCGGGTGGTGGGGTGGGGCATTTGCGCGGGCGAATCAGTGGCGATGGCGACGACGAAGTCGTCTTCCATGTAGCGCGCGGGTTTGCCGGTAACGGCACGCCAGACTTCGATCTTGAGGATGTCGCTTTCCTTAAAGCCTTCCACCAGCACCCAGTCCACGCCGTCGTACAACTCGGCGATCAGGTGATGAACGCTGAGGGCACCAGGTTTTTCAAACTCGCGCATCAGGGCCAGACGCTGGTTGGAGGCCACTACCACCTCAAAAGCACCCGCCTCGCGGTGACGACGGGTGTCTTTGCCAGGGTGGTCGATGTCGAATTTATGGTGGGCGTGTTTGACGACCGAGACGCGTTGCCCGCGCAGGCGCAGTGCGGGAATGAGGCGCTCTACCAACGTGGTTTTGCCAGAACCAGAGAAGCCCGCGAAGCCGATGACTTTCATGCGCAATGCTGGGTGATATAGGCCTTGACCGCCTGCACGTCAGCGTCCATCACCTGCACCCGTTTGGGCAGGGCTTCAATGCCGATGAATTTAGCGGGCCTGTCCGGCTCGCAGCCCAGCGCCTCCACAATCGTTTCGGCGAATTTGATGGGCAAAGCGGTCTCCAACACGATCATGGACACACCGGGTGTGAGGTGCTCACGCGCCACCTTCAGGCCATCGGCCGTGTGGGTGTCGATCATCACGCCGAAACGCTGGTGCGTGTCGCGGATGGTGGCCAAGCGGTCGGCGTGGGTGCTCTTGCCGCTGACGAAGCCGTAGGCTTGAGCGGCCTGGGCAAAAGCGGGGTCGGCGCTCAAATCAAACCGGCCTGTGGCGTTGAGTTGGTCGTGAAACAGGCTGCGCGTTTTCTCGCCATCACGGCCCAGCAGATCAAATACAAAACGCTCGAAGTTGGAGGCTTTGGAGATGTCCATCGACGGGCTGGAAGTCTCATGCGTGTCGGCACTCCCGCGCACGCGGTACACGCCGGTGCGGAAGAACTCGTCCAGCACATCGTTCTCATTGGTGGCCACCACCAAATGGTCAATCGGCAAACCCATCATGCGCGCCACATGGCCAGCGCAGACGTTGCCGAAGTTGCCGGAGGGAACGCTGAAACTGACTTTCTGAGTTTCTCCCTCCCCCGCTGGGGGAGGGTTGGGGTGGGGGCTGTTTTTCGTGGCTTGAAAGTAGCCCGCAAAGTAGTAAACCACTTGGGCCATCAATCGCGCCCAGTTGATCGAATTCACCGTGCCGATTTTGTACTGTCGCTTGAAGGCCAAATCGTTGGACACTGCCTTGACCATGTCCTGGCAATCGTCAAACACACCTTTGACCGCGAGGTTGTGGATGTTGGCGTCTTGCAGGCTGAACATCTGAGCCTGCTGGAAGGGGCTCATGCGGCCATAGGGGCTGGTCATGAAGACGCGCACGCCTTGCTTGCCGCGCATGGCGTATTCGGCCGCGCTGCCGGTGTCGCCGCTGGTTGCACCCAGGATGTTGAGCTCTTCACCACGGCGTGCCAGCTCGTATTCAAACAAATTTCCCAGCAACTGCATGGCCATGTCTTTGAAGGCCAGCGTGGGGCCGTTGGACAGGGCTTCGAGGTACAGACCATCTTGCAATTTTTTGAGCGGCACGATCTCAGCCGTACCAAACACTTCTGCGGTATAGGTCTTGCGGCAAATCGCCTTCAAGTCAGCCGCAGGAATGTCGTCGATGTAGAGCGACAAGACTTCAAACGCCAGATCAGCGTAAGACAGGCCGCGCCATTTGGAGAGCGTGGCTGCATCGACCTGCGGATAGCTCTCAGGCAAGTACAGGCCGCCATCGGGGGCCAGGCCTTCGAGCAGGATTTCGCAAAAGTGTTTGCGATTGGTCTTATCGTTGGATGGAGCGCGTGTGCTCAGGTACTTCATCAGACCAACTCTTCCTTGCGAATGCGCACGATAGGCGCGAGCACGGTGGGCAGAGCCTGCATTTGGGTGAGGGCTTGGTTCATCGTGCCTTCCACGGTGTCGTGGGTCAGGATGATGAGGTCGGTGGCGGTAGCACCCTCGCCGCCCACTTCGTCAGCTTCGCGTTGCAAGACCGCGTCGATGCTGATGCCAAGCGCCGCCAAAATGCCGGTGACTTGGGCCAGCACGCCGGGCTGGTCTGACACGCTCAGGCGCAGGTAATAGCTCGTCACCACTTCGCTCATGGGCAGCACGCGCAGATCACTCATGGCGTCGGGCTGGAAGGCGAGGTGGGGCACGCGCTGGGCGGCGTCTGCGGTGTGCAGGCGGGTGATGTCCACCAGGTCGGCAATCACCGCGCTGGCGGTGGGCTCGCTGCCCGCGCCCTTGCCGTAATAGAGCGTGGTGCCCACGGCGTCGCCATGCACCATCACAGCGTTCATCGCGCCTTCGACATTGGCAATCAAGCGCTTGGCGGGCACCAGGCTGGGGTGCACACGCAGCTCGATGCCGTCGGCCATGCCTTTGGCCACGTCGGCTTGCCGACGTTTGGCAATGCCCAGCAGCTTGATGCGGTAGCCCAGTTGCTCAGCGTATTTGATGTCTTGCGCGCCCAGTTGGGTGATGCCTTCCACATAGGCTTTGTCAAACTGCACGGGGATGCCAAAGGCAATCGCCGACATGAGGGTGACTTTGTGCGCGGCGTCCACGCCTTCGATGTCAAAGGTGGGGTCGGCCTCGGCATAGCCCAGGGCTTGCGCTTGTTTGAGCACGGTGCCGAAGTCCAGTCCTTTGTCACGCATCTCGGACAAGATGAAATTGGTGGTGCCGTTGATGATGCCGGCCAGCCACTGAATGCGGTTGGCCGTCAAACCCTCACGCAGGGCCTTGATGATGGGAATACCCCCCGCCACGGCGGCCTCAAAGGCCACCATCACGCCTTTGCGGTGCGCGGCGGCAAAAATCTCGGTGCCGTGCACGGCCAGCAGCGCCTTGTTGGCGGTGACGACGTGCTTGCCCGCCTCAATGGCTTCGAGCACGAGTTGCTTGGCGATGCCGTAGCCGCCGATCAGCTCGATGACGATGTCGATATCCGGGTTGGCGATGACGGCGCGTGCATCAGCCACGACTTGCACGCCTGCGCCTACTGCGGCCTGAGCGCGGGCGGTGTCCAGATCGGCCACCATGGTGATTTCGATGCCACGCCCGGCGCGGCGTTTGATTTCTTCCTGGTTGCGCTGGAGCACGTTAAAGGTGCCCGAGCCCACGGTGCCAATGCCCAGTAGGCCGACTTGAATTGCTTTCATGATTTCCTAAATTTCAAACTTTTCATTTCAACGCCCATCAGGCGCGTGCGTGGCGCTTGCGATACTGCTCAAGAAACTTGGCCACGCGGCCTATGGCTTCGCGCAGGTCGTCTTCATGCGGCAAGAAAACAATGCGGAAGTGATCGGGCTGGGGCCAATTGAAGCCCGTGCCTTGCACCAAGAGCACCCGCGTTTCTTGCAGCATTTCCAGCACAAAGGCCTGGTCATCTTCAATCGGGTAGATAGCGGGGTCGAGCTTGGGGAACATGTACAAGCCTGCGCTGGGTTTGGCGCAGCTCACACCGGGAATGGCGGTGATCAACTCATAGGCCACGTCACGCTGGCGGCGCAAACGCCCGCCTTCACCGACAAGATCATTGATCGTCTGGTAGCCGCCCAACGCGGTTTGAATCGCCCACTGGCCAGGCACGTTAGCGCACAAGCGCATCGAGGACAACATATTGAGCCCCTCAATGTAGTCTTTGGCCGATTTTTTGTCACCCGACACCACCAACCAGCCCGCGCGGTAACCACAGGAGCGGTAGCTCTTGCTCAGCGAGTTGAAGGTGAGGGTCAACACGTCGTCCGACAAGCTGCCCAGAGCGGTGTGGGTAACGCCGTCGTACAGCACCTTGTCATACACCTCGTCGGCCATGATGACCAAGCCATGCTCACGGGCAATCGCAACAATGCCTTTGAGCAAGGCGTCTGAGTACAGCGCGCCCGTCGGGTTGTTGGGGTTGATGACCACGATGCCTTTGGTTTTGGGTGTGATCTTGGCGCGGATGTCGTCCAGGTCGGGCATCCAGCCATTGGACTCGTCGCACATGTAGTGCACAGGCGTGCCGCCTGAGAGGCTGACCGCCGCTGTCCACAGCGGATAGTCGGGCGCGGGCAACAGCATTTCGTCGCCGTCATTGAGCAAGCCGTTGGTGGCCATGACAATCAATTCGCTGGCGCCGTTACCGAGGTAAATGTCGTCTAGAGAAACACCTTTGATGCCTTGCTCTTGCGTGTACTGCATGACGGCTTTGCGGGCAACAAATATGCCCTTGCTGTCCGAATACGCCGCCGCATTGGGTAGATTACGTATCATGTCCTGGCGGATTTCTTCAGGCGCATCGAAACCAAACACGGCCAAGTTGCCAATGTTGAGCTTGATGATGGTGTGGCCTTCTTCCTCCATCTGCTTGGCCCGCTCCATGACGGGGCCGCGGATGTCGTAACAGACGTTGGCCAATTTGGCCGATTTTTGAATCGTTCTCAAAATCACTCCGAAGGTGGGTCGCACTCGGCGAAACCTATAATTTGACCACAGTTCCGCCTTACATCATGAAATTACAGCCTGACAAATTCGATGTTCAATCCATTACCGGCTACGGCTCGGGCTGGATTGCGCTGAATGGAGAAAAAATGACCACCAGCTTGGTGGTGGGCTCGCGGGGTGAGCGGTTTGACTGGGCTTGCACTCGTTTTAGCGATTTAAGCCAGACGCACTTTGACCAGTTGGCCGATCTGGCGCCCGAGCTCATCCTGTTTGGCAGTGGCCTGCGCTTGCATTTCCCGCAACCCGCGTGGCTGGCCAAGCTGGCAAGCCGACGCATCGGCATCGAGACCATGGACACGGCAGCGGCTTGTCGCACCTACAACATCCTGGCGGGTGAAGGCCGCCATGTCGTGGCCGCTTTACTCATGGAAACCCCGTAGTCCGTGCTCTGTCAAAATTCGTGTTTTCAAGGTAAAATACTAGGTTAATGTCAACATTCGCTTGGTGATCCTGTCACTACCCAAGTGTTTTTGACTGTCAATGACATAGTTTGTCACCCAAGATTGAAGGCATATGGCGATCGTTGTCAATAAACTCCTCCCGGAATTCGAAGCTAATGCTACCAGTGGCGTTAAGGTTTCGAACACCTCACACAACGGTCAAACGGTCGTTTTGTACTTCTATCCCAAAGACAATACGCCTGGCTGCACCACAGAAGCCATGCTGTTTCGGGACAAATACAAAGATTTCGTCAAAGCGGGGGCGCAGGTGTTTGGCGTCTCACGTGACAACATGAAATCTCACGATGAGTTCAAAGCCAAGCTAGAACTGCCGTTTGAGTTGATTGCGGACACCGAAGAAAAGATGTGCCACATGTTCGGCGTGGTCAAAAACAAGATCATGTACGGCAAAAAGGTCAAAGGCATTGAGCGCAGCACCTTCTTGATCGGCGCAGACGGCACTCTCAAGCAAGAGTGGCGTGGGCTCAAAGTGCTCGGTCATGTTGACGAAGTGCTCAAGGCCGTCAAAGTTCTGAAAAAAGCAGCTTAGCGCCTGCCCCCCGCCATTTGAATGTGCGCGAAGGATCGGCTCTATGCATAATGGGCCCATGCCGTTGATAACAGTTACCGCGCCCAACCCTGAAAAGCCGTCACGGAATCCCTGACGGCTTTTTTTCTTTCTGAAACGACCCACCCATGCCCCTACCTCCCGCCCCCCTCAAACGAGCTGCCTTGCTAAGCCCAGACGCCTTTGATGTTCAAGCCCCAAGCCGACCCAAGGCCGCGACGCAAGTCAAAAAATCGACGCCGCCAGAGATGCCCCGGCAGAACCTTAACGCCCCACCCAAGGCGCAACAAGCCAAGGTGCAGTCGGCTATGGTCAAGCCAGCAGCCAGCCCGCTCATTGCCACACTCACCCCAGCACCCACACCACAAGGCAACAAGGCCACCACTGCATTGAAGCCTTCTGCTGCGGCAGGCCCAAACACCGGCGTCAAAACAAAGAAAACCAAGTCCACTGGCCCCACCAAACTGTTCGTGCTGGACACCAATGTGCTGATGCACGACCCCATGTGCTTGTTCCGCTTTGAAGAGCACGACATCTTCCTGCCCATGATCGTGCTGGAAGAACTGGACGGCCACAAAAAGGGCATGACCGAAGTCGCCCGCAATGCGCGCCAAACCAGCCGCACGCTGGACGCACTGGCCGGTATTCCCTGTGCCGACATGGCGCTTGGATTGGAGTTAGGCAGTACAGGGCATCGCGAGGCCGGTGGCAAGCTCTTTTTTCAAACCCAATCGCTGAGCTACACCCTGCCCGCCAGCTTGCCCCAGGGCAAGGCGGACAATCAAATTTTGGGCGTCGTCGAGGCGCTGCGCCAGCAGTTTGCCCCGCGTGAAGTCGTGCTGGTGTCCAAAGACATCAACATGCGCGTCAAAGCCCGCGCTTTGGGTCTTGCGACCGATGATTACCAAAACGACAAAGTGCTGGAAGACGGCGATTTGCTCTACTCCGGTGCACTGGCTTTGCCGGTCGATTTTTGGACGACCCACGGGCAGACCGTGGAAAGCTGGCAGCAAGGCCCGCACACCTTCTACCGCATCACCGGCCCCATCGTGCCGAGTCTGATGATCAACCAGTTCATCTACTTCGAAGCACCGGGTGAGCCCAGCCTGTATGCCCGCGTGACGGAGATTCGCGGCAGCTCTGCCGTGTTCAAGACCTTGAAGGACTACAACCACCTCAAAAACGCCGTTTGGGGCATCACCACGCGCAACCGTGAGCAAAATTTCGCAATGAATTTGCTAATGGATCCCGAGGTGGATTTCGTCACCTTGACCGGTACGGCAGGCACGGGCAAGACCTTGATGGCGTTGGCTGCAGGATTGACGCAGGTGTTGGATGACCGCCGCTACACCGAGATCATCGTCACCCGCGCTACGGTTAGCGTGGGCGAAGACATCGGCTTTTTGCCGGGCACTGAAGAAGAAAAAATGGGGCCTTGGATGGGCGCGTTGGATGACAATCTGGAAGCCCTCAGCAAGAACGAAACCAATGCAGGCGAATGGGGTCGCGCCGCCACCACCGAGTTGATCCGCAGCCGCATCAAGATCAAGAGCATGAACTTCATGCGCGGACGCACCTTTTTGAACAAGTACGTCATCATCGACGAGGCCCAGAACTTGACGCCCAAGCAGATGAAGACCCTGATCACCCGAGCAGGCCCAGGCACCAAAATCATCTGCATGGGCAACTTGGCGCAGATCGACACGCCTTACCTGACCGAGGGCTCATCCGGTCTGACCTTTGCCGTGGACAAATTCAAAGGCTGGCCGCATGGTGGTCACATCACGCTGGCACGGGGTGAGCGCTCGCGGCTGGCAGACTTTGCCAGTGAGGTACTTTAGAAATCCCCGCTGCCCCCGCTGGCCAAGCTCTCAAATCGGGTGAGCTGTCTGATAAAGGCCAGTTTGCAGACCCCGGTGGGGCCATTACGTTGCTTGGCAATGATGATCTCGGCCACGCCGGGTTCTTTGCAGGCGTCTTTGGTGTAGTACTCGTCACGATAGATGAACATGATGATGTCGGCATCCTGCTCGATGGCGCCCGACTCGCGCAAGTCGCTCATCATCGGGCGCTTGTCAGGGCGGGTTTCCACGCTGCGGTTAAGCTGTGAGAGTGCGATCACCGGACACTGCAATTCTTTGGCCAGCATCTTCAAGCCCCTGGAGATTTCACCCAACTCGGTCGCACGGTTTTCGTTGTCGCCGCTGGACCCGCTCATGAGCTGCAAATAGTCCACCACGATCAGACCCAGCTTGCCGCACTGACGCGCCAAGCGGCGGGCGTTGGCGCGCAGTTCACTGGCCGTCAGACCCGCAGTTTCGTCAATGTGCAGAGAGATATTGCGCAGTTTTTCAATCGCTTCTGTCAGGCGTGGCCATTCCTCATCAGTCAACTTGCCGGTGCGCAAATGGCCCTGGTCGATACGACCAATCGAGCCCACGATACGCACGGCCAACTGGGCCGCGCCCATCTCCATGGAGAACACGGCCACCGGCAAGCCCTCTTTCAGCGCCACATGCTCGGCAATGTTGATCGCAAAGGCCGTCTTACCCATAGAGGGGCGCGCGGCCAGCACGATCAAGTCGCCCGCTTGTAGGCCGGAGGTCATGCGATCCAGGTCATAAAAGCCGGTGGGCACCCCCGTGACGTCGTTGGGGTTGTCGGCCATTTCCTGCACCCGGTCGAGCAAGTCCACCACCAGGGTGTCCATGGTCTGAAAGCCACGCTTCATACGTGAGCCTTCCTCGCCGATGTTGAATATCTTTTGCTCAGACTCATCCAAAATCGTCGAGACCAGTCGGCCCTTGGGATTAAAGGCGTTGGTGGCGATCTCGTCACTGGCGCTCACCAGTTTGCGCAGGATAGAGCGCTCACGCACGATCTCGGCATAGCGGCGAATATTGCTCGCGCTGGGCACGTATTGGGCCAGCGAGTTGAGGTAGGCCAAGCCACCAATCCCCTCGGCCTTACCCTGGCTTTGGAGTTGCTCAAACACCGTGATCACATCGGCTGGTTTACTGGCATTGATGAGCACCCCTAGAGCGGCATAGACCAGGCGGTGTTCATAACGGTAGAAGTCACCCTCGCTCAACAAATCACTCACGCGATCCCAGGCACCGTTGTCCAGCAACAGGCCGCCCAGCACGCTGGACTCGGCCTCAATCGAGTGCGGGGGAATGCGCAATTGCGCTATTTGCGGGTCTGCACCATAGGCTTGGTCTAGGGCGCTCATTACGGCGGACATGGTGTTTTCCTAACAGTGAGGGGGCGTGTTTCGTGCCCGCTTGGCACAACACTTATTCAGGCATCCATGCTACGTTGGTCAGACGATGGCGTCGAGTGAAAGACTGTGGACAAGCGCTGAATTGACTGTGGGTAATCTGTGTAAATAATGGGACAAGTCACGCCCCCCCAATGAAAAAGCCGCCAAGGACTAGCCCAGGCGGCTTCAAGGGGAAGCGGGAAATTAAGCCGTTTCGCCGTAGACAGAAACAGTCACATCCACCACCACATCGGTGTGCAGAGCCACGCTGACCGTGCTGTCACCGACCACCTTGAGTGGGCCGTTGGGCAGGCGAACTTGGGACTTCACGACTTTATAGCCGGTCTTGTTGAGTTCTTCAGCGATGTCCGCATTGGTGACGGAGCCGAACAAACGGCCATCCACACCGGCTTTTTGCGTCAGCTTGACCGTCGTGCCAGCGAGCTTTTCGCCCAGGGCTTGCGATTCAGCCAACTTGGCGGCAGCCACTTTTTCAAGTTCAGCGCGTTTGACTTCAAATTCTTTCTTGGCAGATTCCGTGGCGCGACGGGCGCGGCCAGAAGGGATCAGAAAGTTACGGGCATAGCCGTCTTTGACCTTGACGATCTCGCCCAAATTGCCGAGATTAATAACCTTGTCGAGCAGAATGATTTGCATGAGACTACTCCTTAGATCTTGTGCTGGTCGCTGTACGGCAGCATCGCGAGGAAACGCGCGCGCTTGATAGCGGTGTTGAGTTGGCGCTGGAAAATGGCGCGCGTGCCGGTCAGGCGTGCGGGAATGATCTTGCCGTTTTCGGCGATGAAATCACGCAGGGTGTCGATGTCTTTGTAGTCGATCTCTTCGACGCCGGTCACCGTGAAGCGGCAAAAGCGCTTGCGCTTGAACAGCAGATTTTGAGCTGGGCGCTTGGGGCGCTTATCTTTGTTGAATTTTTTAAATGCGGGCATGAAAGCCTCCAAAAAAATTAATCTTGTCTAAATTCTTGAATATGAAACACAAGGCTTTTTCCACGAAGAGGGGTGGCAACAAACCCACTGAACCGCCAAACACCGCCTATGGCTTGCTTGGCAAGGCGTTCAGCGTTAGCACCAAAGGCGACGGCTTTCACGTCGGCTTTCACCTGCCTAGGTTGACCTGCTTCTAAAACGTTGGACTCGTGTTCAAGTCGCAAATTCAGGGCGGGTAAACCTGCCGGGGTGTATCGCATGGGGGCTACCTCTGCAATACAGGCCGTCAGATCAAGCTGGTTGGCGCTGGGGCTCACTCCTCAATAACGGGAATTAGGCTTGGTATTCCGCCTGTTGGGCTTTGCGGGCGTCTTCACGCTCGACGGTCTTCATCATGGACGAAGGGCCAGTGTCGGCTTTTTTGCGCTGAACCGTCAAATGACGCAGCACGGCATCATTGAACTTGAACGCATGCTCCAGCTCAGCCAGCACAGGGGTGTCGGCTTCGATGTTGATGCACAGGTAGTGGGCTTTGGCTAACTTGTTGATCATGTAGACCAACTGGCGGCGACCCCAGTCTTCAACGCGGTGCACCTTGCCACCGCCAGCGGTGATCATGCCCTTGTAGCGTTCGAGCATGGCAGGAACCTGCTCGCTCTGATCCGGATGGATCATCAAAATGATTTCGTAATGACGCATTGATACTCCTTATGGATAACCCGCTCTTGGCGGGACGAAAAGCTACCCCCAGCGTCTAAAAGGGGTGTAGCAAGGCGAAGCCTATGATTATAGGTGACTTTGACGTTCTTCTTTTTCCTGTCGGCCAGACAGCGTGGCCAGGCTCAAAAGCACAGTCATGAAAAAGCCCGCGGCAATTCCAAAAACGCCCGCCGAAACAGGCTGGATACCGAACCAAAGTCCACTGCCTTCAACGCCCATTGCCGAGCGCACAGAGCTCGAATTGGCAAGCATGTAATAAACCGTCACACCGACACCAGTCAGCATCCCGGCCACAGCACCAACACGAGATGTTTTGGACCAAAAAATACCCAAAACCATGACCGGAACAAAGGCAGAGCCAGCTAATGAAAAGGAGGATGTAACTAGGTAAAGGATGTCAGCTGATTTTTGCGCTGCAACATAAGCGGCAATCAAGGCGACCACCAACAAAGCAAATTTGGACAACATCACCTGGCGCATGGCACTGGCCCTATTGTCTTTTTTGGCTAGTACGTATAGATCACGCGCCAGCGCATTGCCGATAGTCAACAACAAACCGTCCGCTGTTGACAAGGCGGCCGCCAATCCACCTGCCGCAACCAGGCCAGACACCACATAAGGTAGACCGCCCAATTCGGGGGTAGCAAGCATCACGAGGTCTGCACCTAACTTAAGCTCCGAAAACTGCAACACATGATCACCATTGACATCATTTATGGACAAAAGCGATCCATCTACACGAGCCCACTGCGCCAACCATGTAGGAAGAGTTTCAATGTTTTGACCGACTAGATGGCTCATGACTTCAAACTTAACCAGTACCGCTAAAGCAGGTGCAGCCAGATAAAGCAGCGCAATAAAAAACAAGGACCAAGCCACCGAAGTTCGTGCTTCGGAGACCGTAGGGGTAGTGTAGAAACGCGTTAAAAGATGCGGCATGCCTGCCGTTCCCACCATGAGACAAAACATCAGGGCCAAAAAATTACGCCGCGACAGGTCAAAGGCCTCTTGCTCATCGGATGTTCCATTTGGATCTCCTGCAAAAGGCTGGGAATGGGATGGCATTCCCCCCAAAGGTTTGGCTCGGTTAAGGTTTTCCTGCATGGCGTGCGTCCAACTCTCACGCGCAGCTACCTCATCCTTGGGCAATCGAATCAACTCACGCTTTGCGGCAAAGATTTCCTCTGTATCCGCACGTTCCGCATTGAGCAGGCGCAACCGATCTTGAAGTCGAGTCCGATCCTCTTTCAGTGAAGCTTCAACATTGAGCAGTTTCATTTCATACTCATGGGCGCGGCGCGCATATTCCTGAATAACCTGCTGCTCCGCAGGAGAATTCATAAGCTGCTTTTCCAACTGGGTGAGGCGCTCAAGCTGCTGCCCATACACCAAAGGGGCAAGGGGATTGCCTAACTGCTTGTAGGCTAACCACGAAACCGGGATTAAAAAAGCAAGAATCAACACAACGTATTGAGTCACCTGGGTCCAGGTCACGGCCCGCATGCCTCCCAGGAATGAACACACCAGAACGCCGCCCAAACCCAACAAGATGCCGATTTCAAAATGCACCCCAGTGAGCCGCGAAGTAATTAGGCCGACGCCGTAAATTTGCGCCACGACGTAGGTGAATGAGCATAGAACGGTCGCCAAAGCGGCAATGCGTCTAGGCCAAAATCCACCAAATCTGTTGGCAAAAAAGTCAGGGATGGTATAGAGCCCAAGTTCTCGTAGACGCGGGGCAACCAACAAAGCCACCAGGCAAAACCCGCCGGTCCAACCCAGTACATACGCCAATCCGCCAGGCTGTGAACCTGCGCCGGAGAAACCTTGCAGGTAGAGGCCCCCGGCCAAACTGATGAACGAAGCTGCGCTCATCCAGTCAGCCGCTGTCGCCATGCCGTTATAAATGGCGGGAATTCGACGACCAGCTACGTAATATTCTTCGGCATCTGAAGTTCGGTTGTATATGCCGATGACGGCATATAGGACAACCGTGGCAAATAAAAAGATACTGCCAACCCATTGCTTTGACAAACCGAGCTGCTCGGCCCAAGTCAAGGTCAACAAAAACACCAATAGATAGGCAAGGTAAGTGACAAAGGTGCGGTGCAATCGTCGCTTGTAGATTGCATAAGCCATGAGATCAAATCCCATTTCATCATTGCCACCTTGCCGATTTTTAACCCATGCAAAGAAAGCGACGATAGCAATAAAAACCAGCATTGCGCCCTGCGCTGCAAACCAAAATCCGAAGGGCCATCCAGCCACCACAAACTGCAGATCGCGAGCAAAGAAGACGCCACCAAAGGCCGCCGCAAACCAAACCAACAGGAGCAGTCTGCGCACAGGCCACCGCCCCTGGGTTAACAAGGTATCTCCGTGGCAATCAGTTCTGTCATAGAACAGAAATGCAACTTACATTGCTGCAATCTGACGCCAGGTTGCAGCCACAGAGTCCGGGTTGAGTGAGATGGAAGTAATGCCTTGCTCAACCAGCCAACGCGCAAAATCAGGATGATCGCTAGGACCCTGACCACAAATACCCACGTATTTGTTTTGCTTGCGGCAAGCTGTAATGGCCATGCTGATCATGGCCAGAACCGCTGGGTCACGCTCATCAAAGTCAGCCGCCAACAATTCGAGACCCGAATCCCGATCCAGCCCGAGGGTAAGCTGGGTCAAGTCATTGGAGCCGATAGAGAATCCATCAAAATACTCGAGAAACTCATCAGCCAAAATAGCGTTGCTGGGTACTTCGCACATCATGACGATCTTCAAGCCGTCGACACCGCGTTTGAGACCCTGGGCCGCCAATAACTCGGTGACCTTTTTAGCTTGACCCAGCGTGCGAACGAACGGCACCATCAACTCGACGTTGGTCAGGCCCATTTCATTGCGGACTCGAAGCATGGCCTCACACTCCATGGCAAAGGCTTCGCCAAACTCTTTGCTGACGTAGCGTGCCGCACCACGAAAGCCCAACATCGGATTTTCCTCTTCCGGCTCGTAGCGGCTACCACCAATCAGCTTGCGGTACTCATTGCTCTTGAAGTCTGATAGACGAACAATCACAGGCTTGGGCCAAAAAGCTGCGCCAATCGTAGCGACACCTTCAGCCACTTTGTCAACATAAAAAGCGCGTGGGGAAGCATGACCACGGGCGACTGACTCCACAGCCTTCTTCAAATCAGCATCAATGTTGGGATAGTCCAAAATGGCTTTGGGGTGCACGCCGATATTGTTGTTAATGATGAACTCCAAGCGGGCCAAGCCGACGCCCGCATTGGGCAACTGGGCAAAGTCAAATGCCAGCTGCGGGTTGCCGATGTTCATCGTGATCTTGACCGGAATCTCGGGCATTTCACCACGCTGGACTTCGGTGATTTCTGTCTCCAGCAGGCCGTCGTAGATGAAACCGGTATCGCCTTCGGCGCAACTGACGGTGACCAAGGTTCCATCCTTGAGAGTTTCAGTGGCATCTCCACAACCTACGACCGCAGGAATGCCCAACTCGCGCGCAATGATGGCGGCGTGGCAGGTGCGACCGCCCCGGTTGGTGACGATAGCGGAAGCTCGTTTCATGACTGGCTCCCAGTTCGGATCGGTCATGTCGGTCACCAGCACATCACCGGCTTGCACCTGATCCATTTGGCTGATGCTGTGCACCAAGCGCACCCGGCCCGTGCCAATCTTCTGGCCAATCGCGCGGCCCTCGGCCAGCTTCGCGCTGTGGCCTTTGAGTTTGTAGCGCAGCTCAGCGCCCTTGTTTTGGCTCTTGACCGTCTCAGGACGGGCTTGCAGGATGTACAGCAGACCATCGGTGCCGTCTTTACCCCACTCGATATCCATCGGGCGGCCGTAATGCGCTTCAATGACCAGCGCGTAGTGAGCCAATTGCTCCACGTCGGCATCGGTCAGCGAGTAGCGATTGCGCTGCTCGGTCGGCACATCCACCGTCTTGACGAGCTTGCCTTTGTGCGCACCGGCTGCCGCTTTTTCTTCGGCGGACGTGAACACCATCTGAATCAGCTTGGAGCCCAGGTTACGGCGAATGACCGCACGCTTGCCCAGCTTGAGAATAGGCTTATGCACATAGAACTCATCCGGATTCACCGCACCCTGCACCACCGTCTCACCCAAGCCGTAGCTGGAGGTGATGAAGACCACGTCTTCAAACCCGGATTCGGTGTCGATGGTGAACATCACACCCGCCGCACCCAGGTCAGAGCGCACCATGCGCTGCACGCCTGCGGACAAGGCCACGTCGGCATGGGCAAAGCCCTGGTGAACGCGGTAGCTGATGGCGCGGTCGTTGTACAAAGAGGCAAACACCTCTTTCATTTTGTGCAGTACTTCTTCGATGCCCACCACGTTCAAAAAGGTCTCTTGCTGACCGGCAAACGATGCGTCAGGCAGGTCTTCGGCAGTGGCCGACGAGCGCACGGCGAAGGAGGCTTGCGGGTTGTTGGCACTGAAGGTAGCAAAGGCTTCGCGGATGGCTTGTTCCAAGTCCGAAGGGAAAGGCTGCGCCTCAACCAACGCGCGGATTTCAGCGCCTACTGAAGCGAGTGCTCGCACGTCTTCGGTATCGAGCGCGTCAAGTTTGGCGTTGATGCGAGCATCCAGCCCCTCGTGCTTGAGAAATTCGCGAAAGGCATGAGCCGTCGTGGCAAAGCCTGTCGGCACGCGCACGCCCTGCGGCAGTTGCGAGATCATTTCGCCGAGACTGGCGTTTTTACCGCCCACGGCCTCAACGTCAGTCATTCTAAGATTTTCAAACGGGACGACCAAGGCGGTAGGGCTGAAAAGTGCAGACATGAGAAAGCTCCAGAAGTTAAAAACGGTTATTCCATCAGTCTATCTTTAGCGAAAAACTGGCAATATCCATGCAGACAACACAATCCGGCTGTTGTTTTGATCTTTGTCCGGGTCGATCTGTGCTGCTCATGGGGAAATTCAATGTAATGAGGATTATTGTAAGCTTGAGGTGGGGAAATGCTGAATTCAAGTTTTCACGAAATCCCTACTAATCATTCATCACCTCACACCCCTAGCTTTATGCCCAATCGCACTGTCTTCTTCATCTCTGATGGCACCGGCATTACGGCCGAAACCTTTGGCAACGCTATCTTGGCTCAGTTCGAAATGAAAGCTAGGCATGTCCGCCTACCCTTCACCGATACCGTAGACAAGGCATATCAAGCAGTTCAGCAAGTTAACCAAACTGCCATAGCAGAGGGGAAAAAGCCAATTGTTTTCATCACCCTAGTGAATGAAGAAGTCCTCAAAGTCATTACCGAGAGCTGCCAAGGCATGCTGCTAGACATGTTTGGAACTTTTGTGACTCCGATTGAAAATGAACTCCAAATCAAATCAAACCACCGGATTGGCCGCTTCAGCGACGCCAGCAAGAGTCAGGCCTATCAAGACCGAATTGAAGCCATCAATTTTTCCCTAGCACACGATGATGGGCAGTCCAACCGCGATCTTGCAGGCTCCGACATCATTCTGGTCGGTGTCAGTCGCAGCGGCAAAACACCAACTTCACTCTACTTGGCGATGCAGTATGGTCTGAAGGCATCCAACTACCCACTCATCCCCGAAGACTTTGACCGCCGTCATTTACCCCCGGCGCTGACACCGCATATCAACAAGATATTTGGCCTAACCATTAATCCGGAACGACTGAGCGAAATCCGCAACGAACGGCGACCAAACTCCAAATACGCCTCCCTAGCAAACTGCCGCGAGGAAGTGGCTGAGGCAGAAGCCATGATGCGACGGTCCGGCATCCGCTGGCTCTCCACCACCACCAAGTCCATCGAGGAAATTGCTACCACTATTCTGCAAGAGATTCGCCCAGAAAGGCTAATCTACTGACATTTGAATCAGCGTTGATGCCTTATCTAAGCAAGGGCATCAAAGCCCCAGAGCAGCAATCCCTGCGCGGGCAATTTGCACGTCTTCCGTTGACTTCACGCCGCTCACACCCACCGCGCCCAGGCACTGGCCGTCTTTAATAATGGGCACAGCGCCTTCCAGTAAACCCTCCATCCCCGGAGCGCTCAAAAAAGACACGCGGCCTGCGTTGATCATCTCCTCATAAATCCGGCTTTCACGGCGACCCAGGGCAGCGGTGCGGGCCTTGGCCGGGGCAATCTGCGCCGAGATAGGCGCTGCGCCGTCCAACCGCTGCAACCACAGAAGGTGACCACCGTCGTCCACGATGGAAATGCTCACCGCCCACTTGTTGGACAAGGCTTCAGCTTCGGCTGCTGCGGCGATGCGTTTGAGGTCGGCGAGTTCGAGAAAAGGTTTGCTTTGCATGGCGTATTCAGTGAAAGGTTAAAAATTGAGCCCAGAGCATAGCGCCTCTTGAAACCCCCTAGAATGACCTCACCTGTGTCCCATCGTTTTACAAGGAGCCCCTTCACCATGAACGAGCAAGTCCAAACCATTGACCCATCGAATGCCTTCGGTTATGTCACTTCACCGGCTGAACGCAACAAGGTGTTGCGCAATACCTACTGGCTGCTGGCCCTTAGCTTGATTCCTACCGTGCTCGGCGCTTGGCTGGGCGTGGCCACCGGCATCACCCGCTCTATGGGGGGCATCATGGGCATGGTCATCTTTCTGGCGGGGGCCTTCGGCTTCATGTACGCCATTGAGAAAACCAAAAACTCGGCAGCGGGTGTGCCCGTGCTACTGGGCTTTACCTTCTTTATGGGCCTGATGCTCTCGCGCATGATTGCCATGGTGCTGGGCTTCAAAAATGGCCCCGACCTGATCATGACGGCGTTTGGTGGCACGGCGGGTGT
>CANCAO010000007.1 GCA_947374105.1 Comamonadaceae bacterium
CGTGTAACGCAGACCTTGAAACAACTGTTGCTTGCACGGCATATCGTGTTGCCGCTCAGTGGCGCAGACAAGTTGGCCACACTGCGTCTGGCGCAGCTTTGTATGAGTTATCTACACCCCATCTCGCACGTGTTGCATCAAACCCAAACCCCGGTGGCCCTGTGGCTTAACGAATGACTTCATCTAACCCCATGAATCTCAGCGTCAAGCTGAACGCCACGGTGGCTGCTGTCACAGCCCGCATTGAAGAGCGCAGCGCCACCTCCCGGGCCGCTTACCTCGACGTCGTAGCCCGCGCCAAAAAGCCCGGCCCTTACCGGGGTGGCATGGGTTGCGCCAACGCAGCTCACGCTTATGCCGCCATGCCCGCCAACGACAAGCTGGTGTTGCGCCAGGAGCGCCAGCCCAATGTGGGCATCATCACCGCCTACAACGACATGCTATCGGCCCACCAGCCCTATGAGCACTATCCCGAGCGTATTCGCGCTGCCGCCCGAGCGGCCGGGGCCACCGCGCAGGTGGCAGGAGGCGTGCCCGCTATGTGCGATGGCGTGACGCAGGGCGAGGACGGTATGGAGCTGTCGCTGTTCTCGCGCGACGTGATTGCCTTGGCGACGGCGGTGGGTCTGTCGCACAACGTGTTTGACGCCGCGCTGTTTCTGGGGGTGTGCGACAAGATCGTGCCGGGCCTGTTCATAGGGGCCTTGCAGTTTGGGCATTTGCCCGCGGTGTTTTTGCCTGCAGGCCCCATGACCTCGGGTTTGTCGAATGACGAAAAATCCTTGGTGCGTCAGCAATACGCGCAAGGCCAAGTGAGTCGCGAGACCCTGCTCGCGGCCGAACAGGCGGCTTATCACGGCGCTGGAACCTGCACCTTCTATGGAACGGCCAACTCCAATCAGATGTTGATGGAGATCATGGGCCTGCATTTGCCGGGCTCGTCCTTCGTGAACCCCGGCACGCCCTTGCGTGAGGCGCTTACGCTTGCGGCGGTACAGCGGGTCGTTGCTTTGTCAAAAGGCCAGAACGATGGTCAGGGTGTTGTGGGCATGGGCCATCAAATCGACGCCAAAGTCATCGTTAATGGCATCGTCGGTCTGCTGGCCACAGGGGGATCGACCAACCACACCATGCACCTGATCGCGATGGCGCGTGCTGCCGGGCTGATGGTCAACTGGGATGATTTCTCTGACCTGTCAGGCTGTGTGCCTCTGCTGGCTCGCATTTACCCCAATGGCAGCGCCGATGTAAATCACTTTCAAGCGGCGGGCGGCATGGGGTTTTTGATTCAGCAATTGTTGGGCTCGGGCTTGTTGCACGAGGACGTGCATACCATCATGGGCCAAGGCCTGCACTGCTACACGGTGGAGCCCTGGCTCAATCACGGACAACTCGATTGGCGGCCCGTGCCCGCGCATTCGGCCGATGAAGCTGTGTTGCGCCCTGTAAGTCACCCTTTCAGTGCCGATGGCGGGCTGCGATTGCTCCAGGGCAATCTGGGTCGCGCCGTCATCAAGGTGTCGGCGGTCAAGTCTGAACACCGCAAGGTGCGTGCTGCTGCCGTGGTGGTGACCGGTCAAAAAGAGCTGACCCAACTCTTCAAAGACGGTCAGCTGGAGCGCGACTTTGTGGCCGTGGTGCGTAACCAGGGCCCGCAAGCCAACGGCATGCCCGAGTTGCACAAGCTCACGCCTTTGTTGGGTGTGTTGCAGGACAGAGGTTTCAAGGTGGCGTTGGTGACTGATGGCCGTATGTCGGGGGCCTCAGGCAAAGTGCCTGCGGCTATTCATGTGAGCCCGGAGGCGGTCAACGGCGGCATGATTGGCAAGGTCAAAAACGGCGACATGATCACGCTCGACTGTGACCAGCACCAACTCACGCTGGAGGTGAGTGAAGCCGAACTGGCTGCGCGCATAGCGCCAGCGGCTGATCTCAGCGCCAATCAGCGCGGCACCGGACGCGATCTGTTTGCACTGTTTCGTGCCCATGCGGCGCACGCCGAAGAGGGCGCATCGCCGCTTTTGTCACATCTTTGAACCCCATCGTTGTACCCTCACACTTTTAGCGCCATGAACCCAGTCAGTCATCCCACGTTCTCTCGCCCCGCGTTCAAGTCACGCGTGGTGCCCGTGATCGTGATCACCCACCCCGACCAAGCCGTGCCCATGGCGCATGCCTTGCTTGAGGGCGGAATCGACGTGATGGAAATTACCTTGCGTCACGCGGCCGGTCTGCCCGCTATTGAACTCGTAGCCAAGCATGTGCCGCAGATGCATGTGGGAGCAGGTACAGTGACGCGTGCGCCGGAGATGGCACAGGTGCAAGCCGCTGGCGCGCGCTTTGCGCTCTCGCCTGGCATGAGTGCCTCTCTGGTGCAGGCCGCCATGGCGTGCCAGTTGCCCTTCATGCCAGGGGTGATGACTCCTGGCGAAGTGATGACTGCGCGCGACTATGGCTTCTCATTGGTTAAATTGTTTCCCGCCGCGCAAGCGGGTGGCTTGGCGATGCTCAAAGCCTTGGGGGGGCCTTTGGGGGATATGCAGTTTTGCCCCACTGGCGGGGTGTCTTTGGCCAATATGGGAGAGTTTTTAAAGCAGCCCAATGTGGCCATGGTAGGCGGTTCGTGGCTCACTCCCGCTGATGCAGTGACTCAGGGCCGTTGGGCGGAGATCACACGCTTGGCGCGCGAGGCCAGTGCCAGTGCCAGTGCCATCAATACTGTCACTTAACACGACAACTAAACTATGAATCCTTTCATTCCCCCCCAAAATCGCCAAGCATGGAAGTCCCTACAGACTTTGTCACAAAGCCCGCAACCTCATTTGCGTGAGTTGCTGAAAGATCAAAAGCGTACGCAACAGTGGGAAGCTAGCGGTGCAGGCATCAGCATCGACTATTCCCGTCAGCGTGTGACAGACGACGTGTTGCAACAGCTCCTGGCCTTGGCCGATGAGTCCCAGGTCATGGAGCAGGCCAACGCGATGTTTCGCGGTGATGCCATTAACACCACGGAGAAACGCGCGGTCTTGCATGTGGCAC
The DNA here is from genome assembly GCA_947374105.1 of Comamonadaceae bacterium. Taxonomy (GTDB): domain Bacteria; phylum Pseudomonadota; class Gammaproteobacteria; order Burkholderiales; family Burkholderiaceae_C; genus CANCDA01. The sequence continues at coordinate 3,040 of CANCAO010000007.1, forward strand.
TGCGTGGTAGCCATGTGCCCAATCCGCCTTGGGGGGAGAGCATCTCAAAACAGGTGGGCCACGAGTTATTGCGTGTTTGCATGTTTGCCGAGAAAGTGCGTGAAGGTCAGCTCAAGGGCCATGCGGGCGAATCCATCACCGATGTGGTGAATCTGGGTATTGGGGGCTCCGATTTGGGCCCACGCATGACCACGGAAGCCTTGAGTCACCTGACGCGTGAGAGCTACAAAAACAAAGTTCGTGTCCACTATGTATCCAACGTGGATGCATGGAGCTTATATACCACCTTGGCCACGCTCAATCCTGCACGCACGGCGTTTGTGGTGCAAAGCAAGACTTTCACTACGCAAGAAACCATGACCTTGGCCATCTCGGCGAAACGCTGGTTGCTGGACGCAGGATGCCCCGAAAGCCAACTTCATCAGCACCTGATTGCGGTCACGGCCAACCCCGAAATTTCTCAAGCACAAGGCTTTAAGCCTGAGCACACTTTTGGGTTTTGGGACTGGGTGGGGGGGCGTTATTCGGTGTGGTCGGCCATCGGTTTGCCCTTGGCGATTTCTATTGGAGCTTTTGCGTTTCAGGATATGTTGCTGGGTGCGCGGGCGATGGATGAGCATTTCATGTCTGCTCCTAAAGACCAAAACCTGCCCTTGTTGATGGCTTTGCTGGGTGTGTGGAACAGTAATTTTCTGGGGGCTACTACTCACAACATCGCGCCTTATGCATCACCTTTGGGCAAGTTCGCTTCATTCTTGCAGCAGATGGACATGGAGTCCAACGGCAAACGTACGCACATCGACGGCAGTCAGGTGGAGGTGGCTACCGCCCCTGTACTTTGGGGTGGTTTGGGCATTGACGGCCAACACGCGTACTTTCAACTGATTCATCAAGGCCAGCACTTGGTGCCGATGGACTTCATTGGCCTACGTACCGAACGCAGTCCATTGCCCTTTGCCGCAGAACACCACCGAGTGGTCTTACTCAATATGCAAGCGCAAGCGCAAGCCTTGGCCATTGGACGCAGTCCGGAAGAAACGGTGCAAGCCTTGCGTGACAGTGGGATGGACGAAGCCGAGGTGCAGCGTCTGGCGCCACACCGCAACTACCCTGGCAACGTGCCCAGTACCACGATTTGGGTGGATGCATTGACACCGCGCAGTATGGGGGGGTTGATGGCTTTGTATGAGCACAAGGTGTTTTGCCAGGCTGCCATCTGGGGTATTCACGCCTTCGATCAATGGGGTGTGGAATTGGGTAAAAAAATGGCCAAAGATATTGAAGCGACAGAGGCAGCTCGTCTTAAAGGTTGAGCTGTGTTCGATTCACGCGACCCGACCATCACCCAGGCTGCACCTTACCCGCGTTTGCTGGGCGACATTGGCGGCACTAATGCGCGCCTGGGTTGGCAAGCGCAGGCGGGGGCTGAGATCGATCACGTTCAAGTGCTGCCTTGCTCAGAACATGCGTCGCTGATGGAGGCGGTTCAGTATTACTTGCGGCAGCAGGGCTTGCCCGCACCGCCTTGTGCCGCATTGGGAATCGCCAACCCGGTGGCGGGCGACCAAGTGTCTATGACCAACCATCACTGGACGTTTTCGGTGAAGGCCTTGCGCGAAGGCTTAGGGCTCGCACGCTTGTTGTTGCTGAATGATTTCACGGCACTGGCCTTGTCACTCACGCAATTGCCTGAAGCACACAAGCAGCAAATCGGCGGCGGGCAAGCGATACTCCACACCGCTATTGGATTGATAGGTCCAGGCACGGGTTTGGGGGTGTCGGGTCTACTTCCGGTGGGGCGCTCCAATCAATGGCTCCCGATGGCCGGCGAGGGTGGGCATGTGAGTTTGAGTGCGGCCAACGCGCATGAGTTTGTTGTCATTCAGCAATTGCAAAAACGCTACGGCCATGTGTCAGCTGAGCGGGTTTTGTCGGGTGTGGGTTTGGTCGATCTGCACCACGCTTTGTGTGAGATCAAAAGTGGCCCAGGCCAAGACATCAGCACGCCCGCTGAAGTTCTGGAACGCGCCCAGGATGCGCCTTTGTCTACCGCCAACGAAGCGTTGGACATGTTTTGTGGCTTCTTGGGCAGCGTGGCGGGTGACTTGGCGCTCACCTTGGGCGCACGCGGAGGCATTTACATTGGCGGTGGGATCGTGCCACGTTTGGGCACGCGTTTTGAAGCTTCGCCGTTTCGCGCTCGCTTTGAAGACAAGGGGCGCTTCAAAAACTATTTAAAAGCGATTCCGGTATGGGTCATTCACAGTCCTGTTTCACCCGCTTTACTGGGCGCGTCTCAAGCCCTTTCCTTGGGGGCTTGAGCTATTTTGTGCGCCGCTTTGCCCCCATGTTGGCAAGCCGTGCTACATTCAGACCTTATGAAATACCCCAGCGCTTTTTATTTTTACTTTAGTTTCTCTGTCCCCGGCGGACGAGAGGACGGCGTGTAGACCAACAAACACCCCCCCTTGAAACCGCCGGAGCCACAAGCCCGGCGGTTTTTTTATGGTCCTATTTTTTAGTTTCACTTCCACTTTAAAGGAGCCACGCGATGAATGCCAAAGCCACCCCAACCAGCGAAGCTTGGTACCCACCGGGTACGCAGCCAACCGACCGCACCAGCCAGACTGATGACGAACGCATCAAGGACATTACCGTGTTGCCGCCACCCGAGCATCTGATCCGTTTTTTTCCGATTCGGGGCACGCCGGTGGAGAGCTTGATTTCTCGCACGCGCCACGCCATTCAGGACATCATGGCCGGCCAGGATGATCGCTTGCTGGTCATCATTGGCCCGTGCTCGATCCACGATCCAGCGGCTGCGATTGAATATGCCCGTCGCCTGAAAGAGCAGCGTCTCAAATACGCCGATACGTTGGAGATCGTGATGCGTGTGTACTTTGAGAAGCCTCGTACGACGGTGGGCTGGAAAGGACTCATCAACGATCCGTATCTGGACGAGAGCTGCCGTATTGACGAAGGCCTGCGCATGGCGCGTCAGTTGCTGATTGAGATCAATCGCCTAGGCTTGCCCGCAGGCAGCGAGTTTCTGGATGTGATCTCGCCGCAATACATCGGCGATCTGATCTCGTGGGGCGCGATTGGCGCGCGCACGACGGAGAGCCAAGTGCATCGTGAGTTGGCCTCGGGTATTTCGGCACCCATCGGTTTTAAAAACGGGACGGATGGCAACATCAAAATTGCGACCGATGCGATTCAGGCGGCCGCCGGGGGGCATCACTTTTTGTCGGTGCACAAAAATGGCCAAGTTGCGATTGTGCAGACCACGGGCAACAAGGACTGTCACGTCATCCTGCGCGGCGGTAAGGTCCCCAACTTCGATGTGGCCAGTGTGGCCGATGCTTGCAAGGACTTGACCGCGGCCAAACTGCCCGCCAGTCTGATGGTGGATTGCAGCCACGCCAACAGCAGCAAGCAGTTTGAGAAGCAGCAAGAGGTGGCGCGTGACATCGCGACGCAGATTGCGGGCGGCTCACGCAGCGTGTTTGGGGTGATGGTGGAGAGTCATTTGCAAAGCGGTACCCAGAAGTTCACACCGGGTAAAGACGATCCAACTCAACTCGTCTACGGTAAAAGCATCACCGATGGCGGTTTGGGTTGGGACGTTTCCCTGGACGTGCTGGAAAACCTGTCGGATGCCGTCAAGACGCGCCGGGCGCGCTAAGCGCGTGAGACGTGGTCAGGGCTTGCAATAGCTTGAGGTGAACGCCGCCGAAGCCGCCATTGCTCATGCACACCAGGTGGTCACCAGGCTTGACTTGGCTGACCACCTGGGCGACCAGTTCGTCAATGCTGGCCGCCACTTGCGCGCGCGCTCCCATGGGGGCCAGCGCATCGCTGGCATCCCAGTCCAAGCCACCGGTGTAGCAAAAAGCCAGGTCGGCTTGTTCCAAGCTCCAGGGGAGTTGGGCTTTCATGGTGCCTAGCTTCATGGTGTTGCTGCGCGGCTCGAAGATGGCCAAGATGCGCTGTTCGCGTCCGACTTTGCGGCGCAGGCCATCGAGTGTGGTGCGGATGGCCGTGGGGTGGTGGGCGAAGTCGTCATACACGGTGACCTCGCCGCCGGGTCGCGTGACGCGAGCGCGCACCTCCATGCGTCGCTTGACGTTTCGAAAGTCACCCAAGGCGCGGGCCGCCACGGCAGGGGTCACGCCGACATGTTCGGCCGCTGCGATGGCGGCCAGGGCATTGAGTTGGTTATGAGTGCCTGTGAGTGTCCACTTCACATTGGCGACGGTTTTTCCTTGGTAGTGAACCTCAAAATCATGGGGCTCACCCACTGCTGTGAAGTCATTGACCGCTGCTCCAAAGCTGCGAACTTCGCTCCAGCAACCTTGGGCCAGCACGCGGGTTAGACTTTCTTCCAAGCCATTGACCACGACGCGACCCGTGCTGGGTACGGTACGCACCAGATGGTGAAACTGACGTTCAATCGCGGCCAAGTTGTCAAAAATGTCGGCGTGGTCGAACTCCAGGTTGTTCAAAATCGCGGTGCGGGGCCGGTAGTGGACGAACTTGCTGCGCTTGTCGAAGAAAGCGGTGTCGTACTCATCTGCCTCAATGACGAATGGGGCCCCCACGCTTGCCACTGCGTGTGCTGCGCTGCCCCCCGAGGGGGCCGTGCCTTGCTTGGGGCGGCCCTGCGCTACGGCGGCCCTGCTCACTCCAAGTCGCGCTGAAACGTCAAAATTCATAGGCACACCGCCAACCAGAAATCCCGGCTGCAACCCCGCAAACTCCAGTATCCAGGTCAGCATAGCGGTGGTGGTGGTTTTACCGTGTGTGCCAGCCACCGCCAGGACATGGCGGCCCTGTAGCACGTGTTCGGCCAGCCACTGCGGGCCACTGGTGTAAGGCGTACCCGCGTCGAGAATGGCTTCCATCAGCGGGAACTTGGGCGTACCGGCGGGCAGGCGAGCACGGCTGACCACATTACCGATGACGTACATGTCGGGTTTGAGCGTCATCTGCTCAGCGCCAAAGCCCTCTACCAAGTCAATGCCCAAGGCGCGCAGTTGGTCGCTCATAGGCGGGTACACGCCCGCGTCACAGCCCGTGACTCGGTGACCTGCTTCGCGCGCCAAGGCCGCTAATCCACCCATGAAAGTGCCGCAAATACCGAGAATATGAATGTGCATCAGCTGATTTTAGGCGGTGCACAATAGCGGCCATGAGCAAACAGGAAATTGCCACAACTGCTGCGCAACTGGTGGTGGATGAAGGGTTGGAGTATGGTCCGGCTAAGCGCCGTGCTGTGCGGCAACTCAAGTTGCCAGAGCGTACCCCCTTGCCTGACAACGACGAGCTTGAAGAGGCTGTACGGGAGTACTTGGACTTGTTTTGCTCCGGCACCCAGCCTGCAGAATTGCTGGCATTGCGTCGCTTGGCTTTGACCTGGATGGAGCGATTGGCTGATTTCCGGCCCCATTTGAGCGGAGCCGTGTGGCATGGAACAGCGACACGATTTTCAGATATTTACATCCAGTTATTTTGCGATGATGAGAAATCGCTTGAAATCAAACTGATTGATCAAGGCATCCGCTACCAGCCCCGAACTGCGTCAGGACTTCATGGTGAGCCGGTGGATGTGCTGGGTATTCATGCCATGTGTCAGCCTTTGGGTATTTTTGTGGGCCTTCATTTGATGGTGAATGATTGGGATGATGTTCGTGGTGCGCTTAGAAGAGATGCTAAAAATAGGTCGCCACGCGGTGATTTGGCGTCTGTTCGGCAGCTCTTATCAAATTTTGATGATAAATGATTGATTTATGGAAAACATCAGAAAACCAAATTTAATCCGCCGCCGCTGGCTTTACGGCGCCACGGCTGCACTTGCGGGACTTTGCGGTGCGGGGTTGGCGCTGCGCAAGTTTGAGTTGAACGATGTGAATGAAGCCGCTCTTGTTGCTTTGTGGGATATGACATTTGAAACCCCGCAAGGTGCTCGTCTATCGTTATCGATATTCCGTGGGCGGCCTTTGCTGATCAATTTTTGGGCTACCTGGTGTCCGCCTTGTATTGAAGAACTTCCTTTATTGGATTCTTTTTACCGAGAAAATAATACTAACGGTTGGCAAGTTGTTGGATTGGCTGTGGATCGTTTGGAACTGGTTAAAGCTTTTCTCACACGTCATTCACTCGAATTTCCGATGGTCTTGGCTGGTATGGAGGGCATTGCCTTGAGTAAATCCATGGGCAATGTGGGGGGGGGCTTGCCATTTACCGTGGTGTTGGGGGCTAATGGCGTAATTCTGGACCGTAAAATTGGCAAGATTTCGCTGCAGGATCTGACACATTGGCATGGGTTAAAGTAGGGGAGTCGGCCTGTCCATTGTGGTGCGGGCTAAAGATATCGTTCAACTTGCAATCTGGTTGTTGTTGGAAATAATTGGAAATTGCTTTAATTTGGAGAAAATTAAAGCAATTTTTCAAGAAGATACTGGAGTTCTTATGGATTTGAGAAAACTGAAAACCCTGATTGATTTGGTGTCCGAATCAAATGTCTATGAACTTGAGATTACCGAGGCCGAAGGCAAGGTTCGGATTGTCAAAGGCGGTGGGGCAATGACGCAGGCTTATGCCATGCCGATTGCTGCAATGCCAGCACCTGCGCCTGCGCCGGTTTCAGCGACGACCGCAGTTGCTGCTTCTGCACCACCTGTGCTTGAGCCCGAGACCAGTCATACCGTGAAGTCCCCTATGGTGGGTACTTTCTACCGTTCCGCGACACCAGGCGCTAATCCTTTTGTCGAAGTGGGTGACACGATCAAACAAGGTGAAACCCTGTGCATCATTGAAGCAATGAAAATCCTCAATGAAATCGAATCAGACAAGTCAGGCACGGTGACGAAGATTCTTTGCGATAACGGACAGGCCGTCGAGTACGGTCAAGCTCTGTACTTGATCGAATAAGTCAGGCAGGCACGCTCATCTATGTTTAAAAAAATTCTGGTCGCCAATCGTGGCGAAATAGCCCTGCGTATTCAGCGCGCTTGCCGTGAATTGGGTATCAAGGCCGTCATGGTTTATTCAGAGGCTGATCGGGACGCAAAATACGTGAAGTTGGCCGAAGAGTCGGTGTGTATTGGCCCAGCGGCCTCGGCGCTGAGCTACCTCAATATGCCTGCTTTGATTTCGGCTGCAGAAGTGACGGATGCAGAAGCGATTCACCCTGGCTATGGGTTCCTGAGTGAAAACGCGAACTTTGCCGAACGCGTTGAACAAAGTGGCTTCCAGTTCATTGGCCCAACGCCAGAGTCCATTCGCATCATGGGGGACAAAGTATCAGCTAAACAGGCCATGATCAAGGCGGGTGTTCCCTGTGTTCCAGGCTCTGAGGGTGAATTGCCGGATGACGCGATGCAGATCCGAGGTATTGCCAAGAAAATCGGTTATCCCGTCATCATCAAAGCGGCAGGTGGCGGTGGTGGGCGTGGTATGCGCGTAGTGCACACCGAAGCCGCGCTGATTAACGCGGTTCAGATGACCAAGGCAGAAGCGGGTGCTGCCTTTGGTAACCCGGCGGTGTACATGGAAAAATTCCTTCAAAACCCGCGCCACATTGAGATTCAAATCCTGGCAGACAAGCATAAAAATGCGGTCTATCTGGGTGAGCGTGACTGCTCTATGCAGCGACGTCATCAAAAAATTCTCGAGGAAGCCCCTGCTCCGGGTATTCCGCGCAAGTTGATTGAAAAGATAGGTGAACGCTGCGTGGCGGCATGCAAAAAAATTGGTTACCGGGGTGCGGGTACGTTTGAGTTTCTTTTTGAAAACGGGGAGTTCTACTTTATTGAGATGAACACCCGGGTTCAGGTAGAACACCCCGTAACGGAGTGGATTACGGGCGTGGACATTGTCAAGACGCAAATTATGGTGGCTGCCGGTGAGAAGCTGCCCTTTACCCAGCGCCAGATTGAAATCAGGGGTCACGCCATTGAGTGCCGCATCAATGCCGAAGACGCGTACAAATTCACTCCCTCGCCAGGGCGCATTACCATGTGGCACCCACCCGGTGGGCCGGGGGTTCGGGTGGACTCGCATGTCTATACCAACTACTTTGTTCCGCCCAATTACGATTCCATGATCGGGAAGATCATTGTGCATGGCGATACGCGCGAACAGGCCATGGCCCGCATGCGCACGGCCTTGGCCGAGACTGTGGTGGAAGGCATTAGCACCAATATTCCCCTGCACCGTGAATTGATGGTAGACGCCAAATTCATGTCGGGTGGCACCAATATTCATTACTTGGAATCGTGGTTGGAGCAACATAAGCGATGATCGAACTCAGCCTGTTGTGCCCACAAGACGTCGTGGAGACCTTGAGCGATGCGCTCGATGCACTTGATGCCTTGAGCGTCAGCGTAGAGGATGCCGATGCCCATACTGAGGCAGAACAAGCGCTGTTTGGAGAGCCTGGCATGCCGCCTCCGCAAGACGGTTGGCAGCGATCCCGCGTGTTGGCATTGTTCCCGGATCAAGCCGCCGCAGATAATGCATCGGTTTTATTGCAGGCCCAGGATTTTTTTGAAAACTGTCATTTACTGGGTATCCATGTTGTGCCCGAACAGGATTGGGTACGCTTGACGCAGTCTCAGTTCACACCAGTCGAAATAACCCCTGATTTCTGGATCGTTCCGACATGGCATGAGCCACCTGCCCAAGCCAAAATCATCATCCGATTGGATCCGGGGCTGGCGTTTGGCACTGGCACCCATCCGACCACCCGTATGTGCCTGCGCTGGATCGCACAACATGCGAGTGATGGCCGTGGGTTGGGCAGGGTGCTGGATTATGGCTGTGGATCAGGCATTCTCGCGATTGGTGCGGCTAAGTATGGTGCTATCAAGATAGATGCTTTAGACATTGATGAGGCCGCTGTGAGTGCAACCGTATTGAATGCAGATGCAAATCAGGTCACGCTCCAAGCGGGACTTCCAGAGCACGTCAGCGGCCAGTACCAGACTGTACTTGCCAATATTCTGGCCACACCCCTCAAAGTGTTGGCGCCGTTGCTGTGCGCCCGTGTTGCACCTGGTGGTTCGCTGGTATTGGCTGGTATCCTGGAGCGTCAGTCAGATGAGTTGATTCAGGCTTATGCGCCTTATTGCCAGTTGAGCGTTGCACAGACGCAAGAGGGTTGGGTTCTCATGACTGCACGCTTGTGATTCGCCCGGGGGAGACGTTCTACAATCGATCTCCATGAGCCTGATCACACGCTGCCCTGCCTGTATGACCATGTTCAGGGTCGTGCCCGACCAACTGCGTATTTCTGAAGGTTGGGTTCGTTGCGGCCAATGCGAAGAGGTTTTCGATGCCGCTGCGCACATGCAGGAGTCGGTGCTTGCGGCCGAGGTCGAATCAGACTTTGCACCTGCGACTCCCCAACGCCCGGAGGACTCATCCAGGATCGAGCCCATAGGGGATGTGCAGAGTGAGTTGGATGTGCTCTATTCGTCGCATTACACGCAAAGATCCTCAGATGAAACCCTCGTGAGCGAAGTGTTCAGTCAGGCGCCTGCCCTGAACGAAGAGCACTCGCAGACGACTTTAATCACGGAAATTCCCCAGCCGTCTTTCATGCGGACCCGTCAAACAGAGGTGGCACAACACAAGCCTTGGGTGCGTGTCAGCTTGCACCTCAGTTTGCTGTTGCTATGTTTGGGCTTGATGGTGCAAGTGTTGATGTTTGAGCGTGACCGAATTGCCGTACTGGCCCCCGACGTCAAGCCGGTGATCCAGGTCTTGTGTGATTTGATGCATTGCACGCTAGAGCCTTTGCAGCAGATTGAGTCCGTGATGATGGACAGCTCTTCATTTAACAAGCTCAAAGGTGAGATTTACCGGTTGAATTTCACACTTAAAAATACATCGCAAATTCCCTTGGCCTTACCCGCTATTGAACTTTCCTTGATGGATGCTCAGGATCAGGCGCTGATACGGCGTGTGATTTCCCCCGGTGAGCTGGGCATGAAGCTTGGGGTTTTGGCTGCAGCAACGGAGTCCAGTGCTTCGTTAGCCCTGACAGTCAAAACGCCAAGCGGCTCCGAACGTGTGGCGGGTTACCGGGTGCTTGCTTTTTACCCTTGAAACTTTTCATTTATCTTTATGGCAACTTTAATTTGCGGCTCCTTGGCTTTTGACACCATCATGAACTTTGAGGGGAAATTTGCCGAGCAAATTTTGCCCGACCAATTGCACATTCTTAACGTGTCCTTTCTCGTTCCAACCCTGCGGCGTGATTTCGGCGGTTGTGCGGGCAACATCGCATACGCGCTCAAGTTGCTCGGGGGCTCACCCCTGCTCATGGCCACTTTGGGTAACGACGGCGCTGGCTATTTACAGCGCTTGCGCGATATGGGCATCGCTACCGATTACGTGCGCCAGATCGAGGAAACCTACACGGCGCAAGCCTTGATCATGACGGACCGGGACAACAATCAGATCACGGCCTTCCACCCAGGCGCCATGATGCAAGCGCATGTGACGCAGGTCAAATCACATCCGGATATTCAGCTCGGCATCATCTCGCCCGACGGGCGCGATGCCATGTTGCAGCATGCGGAGCAATTCAAGGTGGCAAACATTCCCTTTGTTTTCGATCCGGGGCAGGGTCTGCCCATGTTCGATGGTGCCGAACTCGCACGCTTTATTGACCTGGCCAGTTGGGTGACTGTTAATGACTATGAAGCCAAGATGCTCAGTGAGCGTACTGGTTGGAGTCATGCGGATATTTCACGCAAGGTCAAAGGCTTGATCGTGACGCTCGGGGCTGAAGGCAGTGAAGTCTGGGTTGATGGTGAAAAGACCTTGGTGCCACCGGTTAAGGCGTCAGCCGTGGTGGATCCAACCGGTTGTGGGGATGCCTACCGCGGTGCGTTGTTGTTCGGCCTTGAGCAGGGTTGGTCCTTGGCTCGCTGTGCGGCTTTGGGTAATCAATTAGGGTCACTCAAAATTGCCCAACGCGGACCTCAAAACTATGCGTTGGATCTCAAGACGCTTGGTCTATAACGTTCAAATACTTTATCGGGCACAAAAAAGTCCGATGCCTTTCGGACATCGGACTTGAAGCCAGATAACTGACTTAAGGCTTGTTGGCCGTAGGAAATGGCCAAGCAGCTTGCGGGTTCAGTGTAGTCTGAGCCGCGGGTGAAGCGGGCGCTGTTTTCGCAGCGGGTGCTTTCGCGGCTTTCTTCGCAGCCGGCTTCTTGGCTGCTTTCTTGGCTGCTGGTTTTTTTGCAGCTGGTTTCTTGGCTGCGGCTGCTTTTTTCGCAGGCGCCTTCTTGGCTACAGCTTTTTTGGCCGGGGCTTTTTTCGCGGCTACTTTTTTGGCCGGCGCTTTTTTGGCTACGACTTTTTTAGCTGGGGCTTTTTTCGCAGGCGCTTTTTTAGCTACGACTTTTTTGGCCGGCGCTTTTTTCACTGCTGCTTTTTTAGCCGGCGCTTTTTTAGCTACGACTTTTTTTGCAGGTGCTTTCTTCGCTACGACTTTTTTAGCCGGTGCTTTCTTCGCGGGAGCAGCCTTCTTTGCGGCTGGTTTTTTTGCAGTTGCCATCATTTTCTCCTTGATCAATTTACAAAGAGCACTTCATGCGTGTTGGATTGCATAAAGCGATCCATGGTGCTGGGCAGAGTCCCAACACCATGAACTTGGGTGCACAAACCATGACCGCGCGCTACGCAGTGGCTAATGGTGTGTGAAATTTTTGGAATCATGTGTGCTTCAGATCAGTCCCATGAAAGCGCACCACCCGATTGATACTCGATCACGCGAGTTTCAAAGAAGTTACGCTCTTTCTTCAGGTCAATCATTTCACTCATCCAAGGAAAAGGGTTTTCCTCGTTGAGAAACAGGGGCTCCAAGCCAATCTGTGTGGCACGCCGGTTGGCGATGTAGCGCAAGTAACCTTTGAACATGGAAGCATTCATACCCAGCACGCCGCGTGGCATGGTGTCCTCCGCGTAACGGTATTCCAGCTCGACTGCTTTCTCAAACAAGGCTTTGATTTCGGCTTTGAACTCAGGCGTCCACAAATGAGGATTTTCGAGTTTGAGTTGATTGATCAGGTCAATGCCGAAGTTGCAGTGCATGGACTCATCACGCAGGATGTATTGGTACTGCTCAGCAGCACCGGTCATCTTGTTTTGACGACCCAGTGCGAGGATTTGAGTGAAGCCAACGTAGAAAAACAGGCCTTCCATCAGGCAGGCGAAAACAATCAAAGATTTGAGCAGCGTCTGGTCGGTCTCGAAAGTTCCGGTGTGGAAGTGGGGGTCGCTGATGGCTTCGATGAAAGGAATCAGGAATTGGTCTTTGTCACGAATGGACTGCACTTCGTTGTAGGCATTGAAAATTTCGGCCTCATCCAAGCCCAGCGACTCCACAATGTACTGATAGGCGTGCGTATGAATCGCCTCTTCAAAAGCTTGTCTGAGCAGGAACTGACGGCACTCGGGCGCTGTGATGTGGCGGTAGGTACCAAGCACAATGTTGTTGGCGGCCAGTGAGTCAGCGGTGACAAAAAAGCCAAGGTTACGCTTGACAATGCGGCGTTCGTCTTCAGTCAGACCGTTCGGATCTTTCCACAGTGCAATGTCGCGCGTCATGTTGACCTCTTGCGGCATCCAGTGGTTAGCACAGGTGGCCAGATATTTTTCCCAAGCCCACTTGTACTTGAACGGTACCAGTTGATTGACGTCGGTCTGCCCGTTAATGATTCGTTTGTCTGAGGCCTTGATGCGGTGCGGCGTTGCAGCCTTGGCGACTTGGGCTGTCGCAAACGAGATCGCGTTAGATCCCGCCGCCAGTGAAGGATGTTCACCCATGCGACCGCTTAACGGGCTGCTTGCGTGAGAGATTTGCGGTGTGGGCTTGACTTCTTCGTCCCAGTTCAACATAGGTATTTCCAATCAGCGAATTATCAG
>CANCAO010000008.1 GCA_947374105.1 Comamonadaceae bacterium
CCGATGCGCATGTCCTTGCCCGGCTCTTGGGGCTTGCCGGGTTCGGTGTATTCGTCGCGTTGACCATTGCCATTGGTGTCCAACACCAGTGAGGTCCAGCCCTGAGACTTCTCGATGTCGCCGGTTTCGTCCAGCATCTTGGTATTGATCCAGCCGACATTGCCGCCGCCACCGCCCGTGCTGGCCCAGACCGTCTCATTGGCGTCATAGCCGAACTGTAGGTGGTGCGAGCCGAAGCAGGTCTGATACGCGGTGTACTTGCCCGTTTTGGGGTCGTACATCGTCACGCGGCGATTGGTGCTGTTGAGCGGAAACTCAACGGCTGACGGATGGCTCGATCCTTTTTTGCAAAAGTCGGGGTTATCCGGTTTGTGGCCTGTGGCCGCAAGCCAGACGCGGCCCTGGCGATCAATCATTGAGTTGTGGTTGTTGGCGCGGCTGTCCCAGATGTTTTCTTCACCCCAATAGGCCGATGGTTGCAAGATCTCGACCGAGCCAGCGTTGCCAGGGCCGAGTGCCAGCGGCATGTCTGGTGTGGTTGGCAGTACAAAATTGGTCGCCACATTCTTGACCGGATCCAGGATGGGCATGTCATTGCAGGCGTGTTCACACTGCCCATAGAGCGGCCCATAGCCGTTGACCGTCGGATAACGACGGTCGGTGGAGACCAGATCATGTAGATACTGCTTTTCGTTGTGCCAGTCACGCAGCGTGATGACAATGTTGCGCTCGACGCCTTGGGGACGAGTCGGCTTGGTGTGCGGCAACTCGCCCTTGGCGACGCGCTCTGTCCAGTTACCCAGGTACTTGTAGGGCATTCCACCCAACTGGCCCGCAGCGAGCAAGGTCATATTCTCGCCCGCTTGTCCCGACTGAATTCGGCGAATCCACGCCTCGGCGTGGCTCGATTTGCCTTCGAGGTGGTACTTTGGAATGGTGCGGGTTGAGAGTTGGCCTAACTGATGACAGCCGACACAGCCATTGTTCTTCATGACATTGAGGTAGTCGGTGAGCTTGACGTTTTCAGGCGCATCCTTGCTGCCAAACACCTTGGCATCGGGGATGTTCATCATCGAATACCAATAGATCGCCGGGTAGTATTGCGCCGCAGCTGTTGCGTTGGGTGCAGGCACGGCTTTGAGGTCAAGCAGCTTGCCGGGCAGGCTCTTTGTTTTCGGCGAATCGACAAGGCCATACCCGCGCACCCACACATCGTAATTAGCCTTGGGCAGATCGGGGATCACGTATCGACCCTTATCGTCGGTGACGACGATGCGGATGAAACGAACCGGCAGATCGCGCGTTTCCGCAATGACCCAGACGCCCGCCTCCGGCCCCTTGGGCCCGCTGACCACACCGCCAATGTCATCGCTGTCGATGGCAACCTTTGCGCTCTGTTGTGCCAGTAGCGAGGTCGGCGCCAACAGGCCGATGGCCGCAATGCCGATGGCGGTGACGCCCGCTAAGAAAATCTTTCGCATTGTCATTTCTCCGGTGGGGTAGATGAACTTGATGAAAAAATTATACTTACGCGGTATGCAGCGCACACCTAGCTTTAACCCTTAGCCTGAGACTCTATGAACGCCCCCACTTCTTCCTCTCAAGCTGAGGCATTTATCCGCAGCACCCGCCAAGCGCAAGTGGTGGCCGCCCTGCAAGCCGTTCTGCCCGCCCACGCCCTGCTCTGGCACAACGAGGACACCACGCCTTATGAGTGCGATGGCCTGACCGCCTACCGCCAGCGCCCACTGGTCGTGGCCTTGCCGGAAACCGAGGCGCAGGTACAGGCTGTGCTCAAGACCTGTCATGCCTTGGCTGTGCCCGTGGTGGCACGCGGAGCGGGCACCGGACTGTCTGGCGGAGCCATGCCACATGCGCTGGGGGTCACACTCAGCCTAGCCAAGTTCAATCGCATCCTCAAGGTGGATGCCATCAGCCGCACGGCGGTGGTGCAAGCGGGTGTGCGCAACCTGGCCATCAGCGAAGCCGCAGCGCCCTACGGTCTGTACTACGCACCTGACCCGTCCAGCCAGATCGCCTGCACCATTGGCGGCAACGTGGCCGAGAACTCGGGCGGCGTGCATTGCTTGAAATACGGCCTCACCGTGCACAACGTGCTCAAGGTGCGCGGCTACACCGTGGAGGGCGAGCCGATTGAGTTTGGCAGTGACGCGCTGGATGCCTCGGGGTATGACTTGCTTAGTGTTTTCATCGGCTCCGAGGGCATGTTGGCCATCACACTGGAAGTCACCGTCAAGCTCGTGCCCAAGCCGATGTTGGCGCGCTGCATCATGGCCAGCTTTGATGACTTGCGCAAAGCGGGCGACGCCGTGGCCGCCGTGATTGCGGCGGGCATCATCCCCGCCGGGTTGGAGATGATGGACAAGCCCATGACCGCCGCCGTAGAAGACTTTGTGCATGCCGGTTACGACCTGAGCGCCGCTGCCATTTTGCTGTGCGAGAGCGACGGCACACCGGAGGAGGTGGAGGAAGAAATTGGCCGCATGACGGCGGTTCTCAACAGCGCCGGAGCCACCGCCATTGCGGTGAGCCGCGATGAAGCCGAGCGCCTGAAGTTCTGGAGCGGCCGCAAAAACGCCTTCCCCGCCAGTGGCCGCCTGGCGCCCGACTACATGTGCATGGACTCCACCATCCCGCGCCGCCGCTTGGCCGACATCCTGCTGGCCATAGCCGAGATGGAGAAAAAATACGGGCTCAATTGCTGCAATGTGTTCCATGCCGGAGACGGCAACCTGCACCCCTTGATTTTGTTCGACGCCAACGACCCCGATCAACTGCACCGCTGCGAACTCTTCGGTGCCGACATTCTGGAAACCAGCGTCGCCATGGGCGGCACAGTGACGGGTGAGCACGGCGTGGGCGTGGAAAAACTCAACTCAATGTGCGTGCAGTTTTCTGCTGCTGAAAACGAGCAGATGCTGGGCGTCAAACGCGCCTTTGACCCGCAAAGTTTGCTCAACCCCGGCAAGGTCATCCCCACGCTCAACCGCTGTGCCGAGTACGGCAAGATGCTGGTGCGCGGAGGGCAGATTTCGCACCCGGATTTGCCCCGGTTTTAAGCGAGCCACCGCAACATGCGCACCCAATGAACGGCTTGCGCGGCTTTGCCTGGTTGCTGGCCCTACAGTCGAGCGGTGAGCTGTTGGCGCATGGCTTGCACTTGCCCTTCCCCGGCCCCGTGGTGGGCATGGTGCTCTTGCTGGCCGCGCTGAACTTTGCCATCGTGCGCGAGCAGGTAGCGGCTTGCGCCGAGTTTTTGCTGGCCCACTTGTCGCTCTTGTTTGTGCCCGTCGGCGTGGGGGTGATGACGCACCTGGGCCTGCTCAGCGCGCACGGTTGGCGCATTTTGCTGGTGATCGTGCTGTCCACCTGGATTGGCTTGGCGGTGACGGCGCTCGTCTTGCGCGCCAGTTGGAGGGGGCGCTGAACATGGCCAATTTTGTTGAGCTTTGGATTTACCTCTCCAGCACGCCGCTGTTTGGGCTGACGGCGACACTGGTGGTCTATGTGCTGGCCCACGCGATGTACCTGCGGCTCGGGCAAGCGCCCTGGGCCAATCCGGTGCTGTGGAGCGTGATCCTCATCGCCAGTGTGCTGCTGCTCACGCAGGTGTCTTACCCCACTTATTTTTCAGGGGCGCAATTCATCCACTTCCTGCTGGGGCCGGCCGTGGTGGCGCTGGCTTGGCCGCTGTGGCAACGCCGGGTGGAACTGCGGCAACGCTGGGCACCTGTGCTGCTGGCGGCGCTGGCGGGCGGTGCTGCGTCTGCGGGCTCTGCCCTGGCATTGGGCTGGGCCGTGGGACTGCCGCTGGACGTGCTACTGTCGCTGGCCTCCAAATCGGTCACCGCACCTGTGGCCATGGGCATTGCCGAAAAAATTGGTGGCATACCTGCCTTGGCCGCCGTGTTTGCCGTGCTCACCGGTATTGTGGGGGCTCTGAGCGGCAAGTATCTGTTTGATCTGTTGCGCATCTCTACTGCCCCGATGGGCTGGATGGCCCGCGGTTTTGCTTTGGGCACCACCTCGCATGGACTGGGCGCTGCGCGCGCCATGCAGGTCAACGCCGACGCCGGGGCTTACGCCGGTCTGGCTCTGGGCTTGCAGGTGGTGCTGGCGTCGCTGCTGATACCTTTGGTGTTTCGGTGGTTTTAGTGCATTAAGTTTGCACCAAACTAGGGTGGCTTTTTACCCTCGGGCTTGCGCTCTCGCTTTCGTAAGGTAGTCCCTGATGTCGTCTGCGGCGGGCACGCTAGCGACGACAACCAATATAAGAGCAAGTGGAACTGTCATTGCATAGCCTAAATGCTGGAATCCGAGGGCGCCGACAATGCCACCTAAAAGAAATGCCATAACAAGTAGTGAAAGAATCAACAGGCGTTCTCTGTCCGCCGTGACGCGTAGTGAATCGTCGGTCTGTAGGCGGTTCCAGTACATCAATTTCCCCAGTTCGATACCAATGTCTGTGACGAGTCCGGTCACGTGAGTGGTTCGGATCTCCGATTTGGAAACTTTGGAGATAACGGCATTTTGAAGGCCCATGATGAAGCATAAAAGCATCACTGTTGCTGACACAAATAAGCCTTGAATCATTGATATTTGCGCTCCGATTACGCCAAAGACTAGCAATAGCGCCGCCTCTAGAAGCAGTGGCAATGCGTACAAACTCTTGAGTTGGCGTCGTTTGGCGTAGTTCACCAGAATCGCCGATGTGGCAGCTCCGAAAAGAAATGAAGTCAATGCACCCAAAGCCCCTGCAGCGAGCGAAAGTTGTCCGAGAACGAGATAGTCGGCCACCGAGGAAACCATGCCGGTCATGTGAGACGTATATTGCTTGACAGCCAAGAACGCTCCCGCGTTGGTTGCACCGGCGATGAATGCCAACGTCCAGCCTAGATCCCGATTTGCGCGGGTAGTTCGATCTCTCCCGGTCAGGCGGCGTGCGTAGTCGATTGGCATCCTGTATTCTCACTCACAGATCAGCCGCCAATGGTCTTGTGATACCTAAGAAGTATTGCATACGCTGTATTCAAGTCACCGAGTGGCGATCACCAAAAATCGCTGATCCTACCCGTACTATCGTACTGCCCGCATGGATGGCGGCTTCCAGATCGGCGCTCATACCCATGGAGAGTGTGTCGAGGGATAAGCCCTCGTGATTGATCTTGTTAAACAAATCCTTGGCAACGGTAAATACTGCAAGAGCAGCTATAAAATCAGGAGCATTTTCAGGGATGCACATGAGGCCTCTGAGTCTCAAGTTGGGTAGTTTTGCCACCGCTTGTGCCAAGCCCAGTACCGCATCTGGTTCCACCCCCGACTTGTTGACCCCACCGTCCACGTTCACCTGTAAACATATGTTTAAGGGAGGCAAGTGGGGGGGGCGCTGTTCGCTCAGGCGCTGCGCAATTTTGAGCCGATCAACCGACTGTGCCCAGTCAAAATTCTCCGCCACGAGACGTGTTTTGTTGCTCTGAATTGGGCCTATGCAATGCCACTCGATTGGTGAAATAAGAGAAAGGGCCAGAAGTGACTCACGCACGGCTGTCATTTTCTCAACCGCCTCAGCGATGTAGTTCTCACCAAATGCCGTCTGCCCGGTCGCAATGGCTTGAACAACTGCATCAGCGCCAAAGGTCTTTGAAACAGCCAGTAACTTCACCGTGCCGGGCGCACGCCCGGCCGCAAGACACGCGGTTTCAATTCGGGCGCGAACGGTTTGGATATGGGCGGCAATCATGGTCATAATTGTCCAGCAATAAACACTAACCCGCGAGGAATCTGTGGACATCACCCAACTGCTGGCCTTTAGCGTCAAAAACAAAGCCTCGGACCTTCATCTCTCGGCCGGTCTGCCCCCCATGATTCGCGTGCACGGCGACGTGCGCCGCATCAATGTAGAGCCGCTGGATCATAAGCAGGTGCATGCCATGGTGTACGACATCATGAACGACAGCCAGCGCAAGCACTTCGAGGAGTTTCTTGAAATTGATTTTTCATTTGAGATTGATGGCTTGGCACGTTTTCGGGTCAATGCTTTCAATCACCAACGTGGCGCGGGTGGTGTTTTCCGTACCATTCCCAGCAAAATCTTGTCATTAGAACAACTCAACGCACCGAAGATTTTTGCTGATCTAGCGATGAAACCACGCGGTATGGTGCTGGTCACTGGGCCAACCGGTTCAGGCAAGTCCACCACGCTCGCGGCTATGGTCAATTACCTCAATGAGAACGAGTTTGGTCACATTCTCACAGTTGAAGACCCCATTGAATTCGTTCATGAATCCAAAAAATGCCTAATTAACCAGCGTGAAGTCGGCCCTCACACACTGAGCTTTGCGGCCGCCCTCAAGTCCGCATTGCGCGAAGACCCGGACGCTATTTTGGTAGGCGAAATGCGTGACCTGGAGACTATTCGGCTGGCCATGACGGCCGCCGAGACCGGACACCTGGTTTTCGGGACATTGCACACGTCCAGCGCCGCCAAGACGATTGACCGGATTATTGACGTGTTTCCGGCTGACGAAAAAGAGATGGTACGTGCCATGTTGTCAGAGTCGCTGCAAGCGGTGATTTCTCAAACTTTGTGCAAAACCAAAGATGGCCAGGGCCGTATTGCCGCGCACGAAATAATGTTGGGCACACCCGCCATCCGCAATCTGATTCGTGAGGCCAAAGTGGCCCAGATGTACTCCAGCATACAGACCGGCAACGCTGTGGGCATGCAGACGCTGGACCAAAACCTGATCGACCTTGTCAGGCGCAACCTCATCACCCCGGCCGAAGCCCGCAGTAAAGCCAAGCTGCCTGAAAATTTTCCTGGATAGAACCTTATGGAACGCGACTTAGCCAGCAAATTCATTAACGATCTGCTCAAGCTGCTGATAAGCCGCAGCGGTAGTGACTTGTTTATCACGTGTGATTTCCCCCCTGCCATCAAGGTTGATGGCAAAGTGACCAAGGTCTCAGCTCAGCCCTTGAGCGCTGCGCACACATTGGCGCTGACACGCTCCATCATGAACGACAAGCAGGTGGCCGAGTTTGAACGCACTAAGGAATGCAATTTCGCCATTGCGCCGCCAGAAATTGGTCGCTTTCGCGTCAACGCTTTTGTACAACAGGGCAAGGTGGGCATGGTGCTTCGGGTTATCCCCACGGTCTTGCCCACCATTGACTCATTGGGCATGCCTCAAGTACTCAAAGACGTTGTCATGGCCAAGCGCGGTCTGTGTATTTTGGTGGGAGCCACGGGCTCGGGCAAATCGACCACCTTGGCTGCTTTGGTAGATTGGCGCAATGAGAAATCGTTTGGTCACATCATTACTATTGAAGACCCGGTAGAGTTTGTGCACGCTCATAAGAACTGTGTCATCACGCAACGCGAGGTGGGCCTTGACACCGACAACTGGGAAATTGCTCTCAAAAATACGCTGCGCCAAGCCCCCGACGTGATATTGATGGGCGAGATTCGGGACCGCGAAACTATGGAGCATGCCGTTGCCTTTGCTGAAACCGGTCATCTGTGTTTGGCAACGCTTCACGCCAACAGCGCCAATCAAGCTTTGGATCGCATCATCAATTTTTTCCCCGAGGAACGACGTGCACAACTGTTGATGGATCTCTCGCTCAACCTGCGAGCCTTGGTCTCGCAGCGCCTAATTCCCCGGCAAGACAGCAAAGGCCGTGTAGCGGTCGTCGAGGTTATGCTCAACTCTCCGTTGATCTCCGACCTGATTTTTAAAGGCGATGTCACAGAGATCAAGGAGATCATGAAGAAAAGCCGAGGCGCGGGCATGCAGACTTTTGACCAGGCCCTGTTTGATGCGTATGAAGCTAACACGATCACCTACGAAGACGCCTTGCGCAATGCCGATTCGGTCAATGACTTGCGCTTGCAGATCAAGCTCAACAGCGTGCGCGGTCGCGCGCCTGACCTGAGTGCGGGTACTGAAAACTTTTTAATTGTTTGATTTTCACTGTTCCACACCATGGCTAACACTCATTCAAAATCGTACGAAATTACAACACCCCAGCGTGTTGCCTTCCTGGGCTTGGGTGTCATGGGCTACCCCATGGCTGGGCACTTGGCGCTTGCCGGGCATCAAGTGACGGTTTACAACCGTACACCCGCTAAGGCGCAGACTTGGTGTGACGAGTTTGAGCGCACCGCCGCACCTCAGCAGGCAGCCACACCTCGGCTGGCAGTGCAAGACGCCGACTTTGTGTTTGCTTGCGTGGGCAATGACGATGACTTGCGCAGCATCACCCTAGGCAGTGAGGGTGCTTTTTCGGGCATGAAGCCAGGTGCAATTTTTGTCGATCACACCACTGCCTCAGCGCAAGTAGCTCGAGAACTCTACGCCGCCGCTTTGACCCAAGGCCTGCACTTCATTGACGCGCCGGTCTCTGGTGGTCAGGCAGGCGCACAAAATGGCGTACTCACTGTCATGTGCGGTGGTGACGCGCTGGCTTTTGAAGCGGCCCGCTCTGTGACTATGGCTTTCTCGCGCGCCGTTACACATTTGGGGGCCAGCGGCTCGGGCCAGTTGGCCAAGATGGTGAACCAGATTTGCGTGGCTGGTGTCATTCAAGGTCTGGCCGAAGGCATTGCTTTTGGTAAACAGGCCGGGCTGGACATGAGCCAAGTGCTGGATGTGATCAGCAAAGGCGCTGCGCAGAGCTGGCAGATGGAGAACCGTGGCAAGACCATGGTTGTCGATCAGTTCGATTTCGGTTTTGCCGTGGATTGGATGCGCAAAGACTTAGGGCTGCTACTGGACGAAGCCCGCCGCAATGGGGCTCGCTTGCCAGTTACGGCTCTTCTCGATCAGTTCTATGCCGATGTACAGCAGATGGGTGGCCAGCGGTGGGACACGTCGAGTTTGATCAAGCGCTTGAAGTAAACACCGCTCATCAAGAGCGATGGATATTGCTTACTGCTTCACTTCGTTAGCCGCTGGTTTGGGCAGTAAGCTTTGCAGTTCGGCTTCACTGATGATCTCCAGCACACGCACGACTTTCTGCACGCCATTCGTTCCCCGCACAACTTCGGTGGCGAGTTCGGCTTCACGCTGAGTGACGCGGCCCATGAGGTAAGTGGTGCCACGCTCGGTCACAACCTTGAATGCGCTGGCATACAACTCTTTTTCATCCACCAATCCGGCTTTAACCCGGCCTGTGGTCAATGTGTCCGAGGTGCGCTGCGTCAAAGTGGTATTGCCCAACACAGCCAACTCATTGACGATGACGCGCACATTGGCCACCTGAGAGGCGACCTGCTCCACCAATTGTTTGTCTTGTGCGCTGGGCACTTCACCCGTCAACAGCACCTGACGGTTGTAGCTTGTGATGTTGATATGACCCCGATCCCCGAGGTTGTCGCGCACGCGACTGCTGGCGCGTACCTCAATGCCTTCATCTTCGAGTTGCGTGCCCGCTGTGCGGCGATCCACCGCCACCAGGCCACCCATCATGGCGCCCCCCAGTACCACGGGGAAGCAAGCACTCAAAGACGCTACGCACGCCGTTGCCAGCAGAAGATTGAGGCACAAACGTTGAATTGATGATTTCATGTCGGTCTTTCCTGTTCGCCCATCAATTGGGCATCTACGCCGTCGCAAAGGCAATGTAGCGTCAAGAGATGTACCTCCTGGATGCGCGCTGTGCGTTCATGCGGGACACAAACGTGCACATCAGTATCGCGCAAGGCATGGTTCATCTTGCCACCGCCACGCCCGGTGAGGGCCACGACGGTCATCTCGCGCTCATGCGCGGCGTCAATGGCGGCTAGTACATTGGCCGAATTACCACTGGTCGTGATGGCCAGCAACACATCCCCCGGTTGCCCGAGTGCACGCACTTGACGTGAAAAGATGACGCTGAAATCGTAGTCATTAGCAATGGCAGTGATGATTGACGAATCCGTGGTTAGTGCAATGGCCCCAAGCTCTGGACGCTCACGCTCAAAACGACCCACAAACTCCGCCGCAAAATGCTGCGCATCCGCCGCGGACCCCCCATTGCCACACGCCAGCACCTTGCCCCCGCTGGTGACGCAATTCAAAATGGCTTGCACCGCCGCAGCGATAGGTTTGGCAAGAATCTGCGCAGCCTGGTACTTCAGGTCAGCGCTGTCGATAAAGTGTTGTTGAATGCGTTGCTCTAGCATGGTGGAATGATAACCGGGTAGTTTGGTAATGTAGCCATCGAGTGAGAGAGGTTTGAAATCACGGGGACAGCTCTGAAATTTCAATCAAATTCAAGTCGGGGTCGCGTACATATACCGATCTGATTTTTTGTGTGGCACCCGTTCGCATGACAGGGCCTTCCAGAATGGGCCAGTGAGCCGCATTCAATTGAGTCATGACTTCATCGAGTGGCACAGACGCGATGAAACATAAGTCCAGCGCGCCCGGTACGGGCACATGGGCCTTGGGTTCAAACTCTTTGCCCCGCACATGCAAGTTAATTTTTTGGTTGCCAAACTTGAAGGCCTTGCGCGTGACAGGCGGTGTTCCGCCCACAAAGCTCTCCAGTGCCATACCCATGACGCGGGTGTAAAAATCAATACACGCGTCTTCGTTGAAGGTGGTCAGGACCAAATGATCGAGGTGGTCAATCATGGGCAAGCTCCTTTGCGGTTCTCACCGGAGTTCATTCACGCCAACGGGCGCGGGATGCAAGTCGGTGATGCGTCCTGCCTTGGCCACTTGGCCCGGTACGTCATGACCCACAACGTGAGGCAAGTCACGCGCCACGTTCAGCAGCTGGTTTAAGTCGATACCGGTGTCGTAGCCCATGGCGGCAAGCATGTGAATGGCGTCTTCACTGCAAATATTACCGCTGGCACCGGGGGCATAAGGGCAGCCGCCCAAACCACCCAACGAGCCGTCCAGCCGTGTGATGCCACCTTGCACAGCCGCCAGCACATTGGCCAAGCCCATGCCGCGTGTGTTGTGAAAGTGAAGCGTGAGTTGGGTGTGGGGCAGTTGCTTTTGCAGGGACTCCACCATGCGGGAGACCTGCGCGGGGTGCGCCATGCCGGTGGTGTCGCAAATGGTCAGGCCGCGCACACCGAGGTCAGCAAAGCGCTGCGCAAACTGCTGCACGACCGCTTGTGGCACATCGCCTTCCATCGGGCAACCAAAGCAGGTGGACAGTGACACGTTGATGGGTGTTCGGCCATCCACATGGCGCACTACATCGGCCAGCGCCGCAAAGCTAAGCTCGCGCGTCATGCGCAGGTTGGCGAGGTTGTGGGCTTCGGAGGTGGACATGACCAAGTTGAGCTCATCCGCACGCGACTCCAGCGCGCGCTCGGCACCACGCAGGTTGGGCACGAGCACGGTGTACTCCACGCCCGGTACGCGGGTGATGCGCCCCATTATTTCTTCGGCGTCGCGCAGCATGGGAATAGCTTTGGGTGAGGTGAACGACGTCGCTTCAATTTTGGCGTAACCGCATTGGCTCAAGGCATTGATGAGCGCAATCTTGTCATCGCTTGGGATGAAGCTAGGCTCAATTTGAAATCCGTCACGGGTGACTACTTCGTTGAAATAAATTCGCGTCATTCTTTAAACCTTCAATTTTGAGCACAACAATTTTAGATTTTCATGCCCGCCAAGTTTGGCGTGCGCTTAACTAGAGTCGTCAGTGCGTTTTTATTATCGACGTAGACCCAGCTTCTCAACCTGTACCAAGGCAGCTTCATACTCCTTGCGCAGCGTTTCCTTGAAGTCCTTCGGGCCTAGGTAAGCGACTTCGGCACCGGACACCTCGGTTTCCTTCAAAAACAAAGCATCAGTAGTTAGTCTACGGATGGCACTATTCCATTGGGCGACGATCCCTGCGGGCAAATCGGCGGGGCCTGCGATGCCGTTCCATCCAATCAAGGCGAAATTGTCTGAGCCAGCCTGCTTTGATGTGGGCGTATCTGGCAGCTGCTTGACACGTTCAGGGGTGCTGACGGCCAAGGCTTTGAGCTGCTTGCTTTGCAACAGGGGGCCCATTTCTGCCAAGTACTGTGCAGCAAAGTCTGTCTTGCCCGTAATCACAGCATCAAGCAGCGGCGCGCCACCTTGCATAGTTACGCGGCCGAGCTGGCGCGGATCAATACCGCTGGCGCCAAACAGCAGCGATATGGCGATGCTGCCCACCCCACCTGGGCCTGAGGTACCGTACTTATAGGCGGTAGGGTCTTTGCGAACATCGTCCAACATCTGCTGCAACGTGTTCCAGCGCGAATCCCCTTTCACAACAAATACCAGCGGACTCAGACTTGTTCTAGCCACCAGCGTGGGCTCGTCCCATTTGTAGGGCAACTTGCTGTCGATTGCGGGGTTCTGCGTGGCTTGGCCCGTCGCGTTCATCATCATCGTGTAGCCATCCTTGGGCGCGGCGAGCACTTCCAGCGTGCCCGTGGTGCCGCCCTCGCCCAGCCGATTGACCACAGTGACAGGCTGGCCCCAGAGGCGGCTGAGGTGTTTGGCCAAAATGCGGGCGTTGATGTCAGTGACGCCGCCCGTCGGGAAGGGCACGATGAGCTTGATTTCTTTCTGCGGGTAATGCTGTAGGTCCTGCTGAGGGTCAGGGGCGGCGGACGCGCTGACTTCAGCCTTGATTCCGGCCGCTTGGATGACGGCGGCCCATTTGTCAATTTCGCCGAAGACAAGTGTCGCAAATTCGCTTGGACTGCCCGCCAGCGGCTCACCGCCGCCATCCATCAACAGCGAACGCGCGAGGGGGTCGGCCAGGACGGCATTGACCTCCCGATTCAACCGCTCCACGATCGCCTGCGGCGTCCCCTTGGGCAGCCCGATACCAGTCACCGCGCTGGCTTCAAAACCCGGCAAAGTGGCGGCGATTGTGGGTACGCCGGGCAGTGCCGGGGACGCATGCGCCGTGGTGACGCCCAGCGCGCGCAACTTGCCAGTGCGCACGGGTGCTATCGCCGCAGACAGGGGCTCAAACATCAGCTGCGTCTTGCCGCCGCTGACCATGTCCGCCAAGGCGGGGCCGCCACCGCCGAAGTGGACGATGGGCAGTTCAAGTCCAGCCGTGCGATTGAACAGCAGGCCGGTGACATGGGGGGCGCTGCCGTTGCCGGTAGAGGCCATGGTGAACGGCGCGCCGCGCTTGGTATGGTCAATGAACTCGGCCACGCTGCGGGCAGGTACTGACGGGTGCACCACCATCACCAGCGCCTCGCGTGTGATACCGGCCACAGGCACTATGTCACGCCGGAAATTGAAGGGCAGTTTGGGAAACAGGGAGGCGTTGATGGCGTTGGCCGGCCCGATCAACAGCAGCGTATAGCCATCGGGCGCGGCACTCGCCACTGCCGCGCTGGCCGGGTTGCCAGACCCCCCGGCTTGATTGACTACCACCACGGGCTGGCCAAGGCGCTGGGTCAGAGCCTTGGCCATGTGCCTGCCCAGAATGTCGTTCGGGCCACCGGGTGCAAAGCCGACCACCAGGGTCAGCGGGCGGTTAGGGTAATCGTTTTGCGCGCTGGCGACACATCCGATACCCGCCAGCATGGCGCTTGCCGCTACAGTGCACAGGCGGGACGCCAGTTTTCGCCCTATTGAATTCATGTCTTCATGCTCCAGAGAGAATCACCATGCCTGCTACTGAAATCAAAGTCACATCGGGCGGGACCTTTGCCGGTAAAGAGTTACTCATTCCAACGGGTGAGCAAGGTAGCATCATGCCTCATGTGCAGGACTGGGTGACTGGCAAACTCAAGTCCAAGACCGCTGTCAAAGATGTCAGCGCCTCGGTGCTCGTCAAAGGCATCAAACAATGGGCGGTTTACGAGGAAAAAGTAGGCTCCAAGCGGATCAGAACCATCTTCAAAATTACCTAGTTGCCATGGATGAGTCGGCGGTTTCCCCACCACATGGATTAAATTTCAACGGCCCGCAACCGCCCTAGGCAATGGCGCTGCGAAAGTCAAATTTTCTGACAATAAAGGTAAGTCATGAAATCGATTTTTGGACTGATAGGACTGTTGTTTGTACTGGCAATCGTGAGCCTTCTGATGAAGACGCAGTTCAAATCAACAATTTCGGCAGTCACCCCGGCTGCCTCATCAACAGGCATAGCCATCACCCCAACACCAGGGGCGACACCAGCGCAGCCAAGCCAGCAGATTCAGCAGCAGGTGAAAGATATGGTCAACGCCGCCCTACAGACACCGCGTGCCGTGGAGGGCGAGAAGGTGAATACTGAAGAAAAATGAAAAGCAGTTTCACGAAATGAATGCGTGAATGCGGATGTATCGAGAACCAAAACTGGTGCGCTGGCGTGTATCGAATAGTTCTTATCAGCCATTGATTTAATTGAACTTTTTTTCATTATATTTAAAAAATACCATCAAAAGTACCAACATAGTCTAATGTGACCGCCCGCTGAATGCAAATTCCCACTTTGCCTTACCAAATTTTGGTGCCCAGAAATAGTGCACAGATCGTTTTATAAGGATGCTCAGTTTCAGCACTCTGCATTCGGATTTCTGTTCAAGCGCTTACTGCACCTTCCAAAGCTAATGCTGAGTCAATGGTAACAATTTCGCTCACATCGGTGGCTTCATATCGGTAATTGCCTTTCCGGTCAGGTGAGGTCGTCAAAGTGGCGTTCCATGGTATCAATGGCAATGTTGGCGCATCAGAGTCGAGCAACAGGAATTTCTCAGGCGTTGCCGACTTACCATGCGTACTAAAGCCCACTGCCAAAACCCAATGGCTAAAGGCATCGTTGTGGAAGCCAAGGATGCAAAGGCCACCCTGTTCAAGGCAGTCAATGGCCCGGCCATTACGGCCATCCTTCCTCAGAAGGCGGCTTTTGATTGCTCCGCTGAACGGTGCAAAGAGAGACTGAAGCTGCTTAGAAGTGCTACCAGTGAAGTACAAGTTGGTTGATCGCTTCCACATCTTTGTCAATGCTGGCTTCAGTGGCGCTCTATTGCTTTCCAGTTCGTCCAAATCGTCTCGATCTATCTCGCCAATCAACATGAGTGCCATGAGGGCGCAATGTGGACCACACGCCATGTCCAGCATTCCTTGACGTAAATGCAGTGGCTGCTTCTTGACCAATGGACCTTCCCAGTTGGCGGACAGGTTGTTATGACAGCGGAATATTCTGCTCATTTTTAGGAAATAATTGTTGAGAGGTTTGTGACTACGCCTTCAATTCAGTGACCTCCAGCGAATGCTCCATCGGCAACAGCAAGTTGCTGCACAAACACCTTTCCCCGCCTGTTCTTGGCTACTGTGACAATGTCGAGCCGAAGGAAAGCGCACGACGTATGTGGTCAACACCAACCGTTGTGAAACGGTAAGTGACCAAAAACAACAAG